>ONIF01000220.1 GCA_900317795.1 uncultured Eubacteriales bacterium
AATTGAAAATCTTTGCCACTGTCGCAAGTTCCTCATCGGTCATCTGCCACTTCAGCTTGCTCGCCAGCGGAAGCTCCGACTCCTCAATCATGGCCTCGCCGATTTGGCCGCGCCAGTCGTTGAGGGTGATGAGGCCCTTGTTGAACTGCTCCAGGCAACGCTCGTTGACGAGCTTCTTCACTTCCTCCGCCTCCTTCAGACCCTCCTGCAGACAGTCAACGCCGGAGAAGTCGCAGTCAAGGTAATACTTGCTGCCGCCCTCCTCCATGCGCAGGAAGGTCGTGAAGTCCTTGCAGAAACGCTTGGCCAACGGGATGACGACTGATGAGTACACAGCCTTCTCCGCTGTCGCCTGGTTGCTGAACGTCGCCTGGTCCTTGCGGGGAACAAGCACGCTCGGGATGCCGTAGGCACCCGCTATGGTGATCGCATCAGCCAAGGTCTCGTCAAAAGGCTGCAGCTCGCTGATGCTGAGGTTCGTCCTAACAAATGACATGGGGATGTTCGAGACACCGAACGGGAACTGGCCCTCGCTGAAGCCGTAGGTGTCGGTGAGTTCCTTCACGAACGCCTTCTTCTCGTCGCTGGTCATGGCCACCGTGCCCGCCTTGTCCTGCTGCTGCTGGACGATGAATCTGTCAGCATCATGATTAACGAAGAGGATCATATCCGTATCCAGGTCATCAGTCAGGGCATGGCTCTGGACAGTGCCTATGACATGGCGGATAAAATTGACACGCTTCTGGATGAACAACTGAATTTTGCTTTTAACGACAAGTTAGGCTATCTGACACAATGCCCCACCAACATCGGTACAGGCATGAGAGCTTCTTTAATGCTCCATCTCCCCTCCCTCAAAGAAAGCGGTGCTATGGGCAAAATAAGTTCCTCTCTTTCAAAACTCGGTCTTGCCATTCGTGGTATGTACGGTGAAGGCACTGAACCCAAGGGGGCTATCTATCAGCTTTCCAATCAAGTCACCCTCGGCATTTCCGAGCAGGAAGCTATTAACAATCTCCGTGATATAGCTTATCAGCTTGTCACTCAGGAAAGAACTGCACGTGAAACTCTCGCCAAAAATATCAACATTCAAGACAGAGTTTACCGTTCCTACGGCATTCTCCAGTATGCAAAACTCCTCAACAATGAGGAATGTATGCAGTTGCTCTCAAATGTCCGTTTTGGTGTGGAGGCAGGATTTTTCTCCGAAATGGACATTTCCAAAATAAACCGCCTGCTTATTGAAATCCAGCCCGCCACCCTTATGAAAAATATCGGTAAAAAACTCACTCCGCAGGAACGTGACCGCATCAGAGCCGAACTTGTCAGAACCGCCCTCATGCAGCCCCAAGTTCCCTCCTCCCACAGACTTGAAGAATAATTCATAATTCATAATTCATAATGCATAATGAATTGTGAAAAGAAAGTTTTAGAAAAAAATAAGCTATAGTAAACGACAAAATAAATTGCCTTATGTCATTCCGAGCGAAGCGAGGAATCTTTGAAAGATTCTTCGTCACTTCGTTCCTCAGAATGGCAAAAGGAAATTTTCAGTGACGTTTACTATAATTTGCAAATCAATTTTTTAATTATCAGAAAATAGAAAATAATCGTGCATTATGCATTGCACATTGTACACTGCACATTGCACATTGTAAAGAAAGGGGTATGTTTTATGTATAAATTCAACGGTTTTACGGAAAAGGCGAATAATGCCATCAATTTAGCTATCGAATCCGCTCAGGATATGGGACACACCTATATCGGAAGTGAACATATTCTGCTCGGACTTCTTAAAAACAACGATGGTGCAGCTTATACCGTGCTTGAAAAGTGCGGTGCAAGTGCAGACACCCTTGAAAATCTCATTAAACAGGAAATCGGCACGGGCAGTGAAACCAAACTTTCTCCCGATGACTTCACTCCCCGTGTAAAGAGAGTTCTGCAAACGGCTATTATACAGGCAGGCAGAATGGGACACAACTATGTCGGCACCGAACATATTTTAATCGCCCTCATAGCTGACGGTGACAGCTATGCCGTGAGATTTCTCCGCTCAACAGGCGTTCAGCTTAACAGCATTGTAAAAAATCTCAATGAAACTCTCGGCTCGACCGAAACAGAAAACGGTTTTTCCGATTCAGACGAAAGCAAGCCTAAAAACAGCAGTACAAAAATGCTTGACAAATTCGGCAGGGATTTAACCGAAATTGCCAAAAAAGGCGGTATTGACCCCGTTATCGGCAGACAAAACGAAATTGAAAGAGTAATACAAATTCTTTCCAGACGTACCAAAAACAATCCTTGTTTGATTGGTGAGCCCGGTGTCGGCAAAACTGCCGTTGCAGAGGGACTTGCTTTAAAAATCGTTTCGGGTGACGTTCCCGAACCTCTCAAAGATAAGCGTATTGTTGCCCTTGACCTCACAAGCATGATTGCAGGCACGAAATACAGAGGCGACTTTGAGGACAGAATAAGTAATGCCATTGATGAAGTGAAAAAAGCTAAAAATGTCATTCTTTTCATAGACGAACTTCATACAATTATCGGTGCAGGCTCGGCAGAAGGCTCTGCCGATACCGCCAATATTTTGAAACCATCTCTTGCAAGAGGTGATTTTCAAGTTATCGGTGCAACCACCATCAACGAATACAGAAAGTATATTGAAAAAGATGCCGCACTTGAAAGACGTTTCCAACCCGTGAACGTTGGCGAGCCTACCGAAGAAGAAGCCGTTTTGATTTTGCGTGGATTGCGTGACAGGTATGAGGCACATCACAAAGTAAAAATTACCGATGAAGCAATAGATGCCGCTGTAAAGCTTTCTGCAAGATACATTGCAGACAGATTTTTGCCCGACAAGGCGATTGACCTTGTAGATGAAGCTGCGTCAAGAGTTCGTTTGAGAGCATATACAGCCCCCGACGATTTGCAGGATATTGAAAATAAAATCAAATCTCTTGAAAAAGAAAAGGCGGAAGCCGTCAACAATCAAGACTTTGAACACGCTGCCGCAATCCGTGACGAAGAAAAGAAACTCCGTACCGTTCTTGAAGATAAAAAGAAAATCTGGCACGAAAAAAATGAACATAAAAACGGTGAAGTTACAAGTGAGGACATTGCAGAAATTGTTTCCAGCTGGACAGGCGTTCCCGTTGTACAGCTTACACAAGAGGAAAGTCAAAGACTTTTGAAACTGGAAGATATTCTCCATGAAAGAATTGTCGGACAGAATGAGGCTGTAACGGCTGTTGCAAAGGCTATCAGACGTGGCAGAGTGGGCTTGAAAGACCCTAACAGACCTGTCGGTTCATTCATATTCTTAGGACCTACGGGTGTCGGCAAAACCGAACTTTGCAAGGCTCTTGCACAAGCTATGTTCGGTGATGAAAATGCCATGATACGCTTTGATATGTCCGAATTCATGGAAAAACACACTGTTTCCAAGCTTATCGGCTCACCTCCGGGATATGTCGGCTATGATGAGGGCGGTCAGCTTACAGAAATGGTAAGACGCAAGCCTTATTCCGTTCTCCTCTTTGACGAAATCGAAAAGGCTCACCCTGATGTATTCAATATGCTTTTGCAGATACTTGACGAGGGCAGACTGACAGATTCTCAGGGCAGGCACGTTAATTTCAGAAATACCGTTATAATCATGACTTCCAACGTCGGTGCAAGGCTCATTACCGAAAAACAAACTAATCTGGGATTTTTCGGCGGTGAACAGCAGGCTGACAATGACAATGCCAAAATCCGTGAAGCCGTTCTGGGCGAACTCAAAAAACTCTTTAAGCCCGAATTTCTCAACAGAGTTGATGACACGATAGTTTTCAACAAGCTCACCGAAAAAGATATTCAGGCTATTGCTAAAAATCTTCTCAAAAATCTTGAAAAGAGATTGAATGACCTTGATATAAAAGCAGAGTTTGATGACAGTGCCGTTGAAGCCGTTGCAAAGGCAGGCTTTGATGAAATATACGGTGCA
>ONIF01000073.1 GCA_900317795.1 uncultured Eubacteriales bacterium
TATTACAGTATAGAGGGCAGTTTTATGCTGTATGTGTTGATGTTTTTCCGTTATCTGATGATGATAAACGTAAGCCTTGCGGTATTCAATTTCATACCGGTACCGCCACTTGATGGTTCCAAAATATTGATGGCACTTTTGCCGGACAAGGCAATATTTTGGATAGAGAAGTATCAAATGTATATAACAATTGGATTTTTTACAATTTTACTGTCATTTGGATCCAATATTCTTTATCGTGTACAACAATGGTTATGTATGTGCATTGGTTGGCTGACGTGGTTGCCGTTTTCATGGGCATTTCCATTTTCATGGGCATGGGAATGGTGAGTGCGTGTGGAAAAGATTTCGTATAAATTAGATGTGTTTGAAGGACCTCTTGACCTGCTTTTGCATTTGATAGAGAAAAACAAACTGAATATCTATGATATACAGATTTCGGACTTGGATATAGCAGGGGAATTTCTTTCAATGGCATCAAGATTGGTACAGATAAAGTCAGCAATGCTTTTGCCGAAATATGACGAGGGCGAAAAAATGCGTGAGGAGCTTTCGGGCGAGCTGATAGAGTACAGGAAGTGCAAGGAAATTGCCAAAATGCTTGTTGAGAATGTAAGCTTTGACAGCTATTGCAGAGAGCCTTTAAAAATAAAAGCTGACATGAAGTATAAAAGAACGCATGAAGCAGAATATCTTGTAAGGGCATATTTGCTTGCGTCAGGCAGGGGAAAGGAAAAAATACCGCTGTCAAAAGATGTTTTTTCGGATATAGTTCAAAGGCGAATTGTGTCGGTAAGTTCCAAGATAATAGGAGTAATGCGAAAGCTCTGGAACGGGAAAAGTGTAAAATATGAAAATGTTTTTGACAGTGCAACGGATAAAAGTGAGCTTGTAGCAACGTTTCTTGCAGTGTTGGAATTGATAAAGGGCAAGCGTGTAGAGATAGAGGAAGTTGACGGAGAGATTATTTTAAAAATGGCAGTCGGGGGCGGAAAGCGTTGGAAGAAAGAGAGTTGAGAAATGCTGTTGAGGCAGTGATATTTGCAAGCGGAACGCCTGTGGAGCTGTCGAAAATTGCACAGGGCTTGAAAATAGGAATGCTTCAGGCTATGACGATATGTGACGGTCTTGTAGAAGAATATGCAAAGGCAGAGCGTGGCATAAGAATAGTAAGGCTGAATGAAAGTTATCAGATGTGTACGGTTGAGAAATATGCAGATATAATAAGAGATGTTATGGATATAAAAAGAAATACACCTCTCTCACAGGCAGCAGCGGAAGTGTTGGCGGTGATAGCATATAATCAGCCTGTTACAAAGGCGTTTGTTGAGCAAGTCAGAGGAGTTGACTGTTCGGGGGTTGTGTCAAATCTGATAGCAAGGCAGTTGATAGAAGAAAAAGGCAGGCTTGAATTACCGGGCAGACCGCTTGTATATGGCACGACAGAGCATTTTTTAAGATGTTTCAATATCTCGTCAACGGAGGAATTGCCGCCTTTACCGAATGAAGAACAGGGTGATGAATAATGCTTGCATTACGGATAATACTGTTAGTGATAGTATTTTTGATAGGGTTTATCATATTTTGCCCGTTCAGCATAGAGTTGGTATATCAAGATGAAGTGAAACTTAAAGTGGGATATATTTTTCCGATATTCAAAGTTTTGCCGCAGAAACCAAAACCCGAAAAGCCCGATGAAAAAAAGCAGGAGAAAGAAAAAAAACCGAAAAAGAAAAATTCTGTGTTGGAGTTCACGAAAAAGCAGGGACTTGACGGAATAATAGAACTGCTGAAAGAGATAACGGGGATAATATTGAAATTAGTAGATACGATAAGACGACATATTGTGATGAAAACAAGATTGGATTTGCTTGTTGTGGGAAGTGATGCCGCAGACACAGCTATGAAATTCGGTTATGCGTGTTCGGCAATATATCCGTTGTTGTCGCTGATAGACAGGCATACTAAATTAAAAAGGCATGAAGAATATATAGACGCAGGCTTTGAAGCTGAGAAAACGCAGGTTAGATTTATTTTAAAAGCACATATCATTCCCGTATTTGTGCTGATAGGTGCGGTGGGTGCATTGATAGGCGGAGTAAGGATTTTGCAGAAAATCAAACAATGATATTGCAATTTTGGGGAAATTGTATTATAATTACATGAAAAGGCGGTGTTGAGAGATGAGTGAAAGACCAATAGAGGGGTTGATGGATACCACCCTCGAAAAGTTAAAGCAAATGGTAGATGTAAACACGGTTATCGGTACACCGATAACAACTCCCGATGGTGCAACTATCATTCCCGTTTCAAAAGTGATATACGGGTTTGCGTCGGGGGGCTCGGAGTTCAATTCAAAAAAGCCCGATTCGCAGAATTTATTTGGCGGTGGGGCAGGTGCAGGTGTTACGATAACGCCATTGGGATTTATTTCTATATATAACGGAGAAGTGAAAATGCTGAATATATCGACATATCAGGATTCACAGGATAGAGCAGTTGGAATGATACCGGATATTGTGGATAAAGTTGCAGGGATTTTCAAGAAAGATAAAAAAGAGGATAAAAAGTCCGATAAGGAAAAGAAAGAAACGGATTCTGGACTTGATGACCCACAGGTATAAAAATGAAAAATAAACCATCTGCCTTGTGCATATATTAGAGAAAGGGCAGGTGGTTTTATGCTGTATAGGAAAATAGTTTGTATAACAGCAGCATTTTTAATGATATTTTCGTCAGTAACGGTAAATGCGGAAAGTGAGTTGAAAGTATCGGCAATGTCGGCAGTCTTGTATTGTGCGGACAGCGGACAGGTGATATATGAGAAAAACTCGCATGAAAAGAGGGCTATTGCAAGCATTACAAAGATAATGACGGCAATAATTGCCCTTGAAAGTGATTGTGATAAAAAAGTAAAATTCACTTATGACATGATAGCAGAGGGTTCAAGTATGTATCTGCAAGTGGGAGATGTGTTGAAAATATCGGAACTTGTCAAGGGAATGATGATGGTATCGGGGAATGACGCAGCCAATGCGATAGCCATAGCAATAGGCGGAAGTAAAGAAAAATTTGCTGATATGATGAATGCAAAGGCGAATGAAATAGGCATGAAAGACACGCATTTTGTGACACCGTCGGGACTTGATGACGAAGAACACTATTCAACAGCGTATGATATGGCATTATTGTGCAGTTATGCGATGAAAAATGATGATTTCAAAAATATCGTGTCGCATAAAAGCATGGAAGTAGAGTTTGAGTTGCCTGAAAATAAAGTGCAGATGTATGTAAATCATAATAAGCTGCTTTCGCTGTATGATAAGTGTATAGGGATAAAAACGGGATTTACAAAAAAGGCAGGCAGGACATTGACATCATGTGCGGAGAGTGACGGAGTTCGTTTGATAGCAGTTACACTAAATGACGGAAACGACTGGAATGACCATATTTCAATGTATGAATACGGATTTGCAATGACGGAGAAAGAGAAATTTTCGGAAAATCTTGAAATATCCGTTGTCGGTTCAAAAAAGCAAAGTATAAAAGTTGTCAGCGAAAACGAAGCTGAATTGTCGGTTTTAAAAGATACGAAAGACAAGATAGAGAAGAAAATATATATGCCTCATTTTTTGTATGCCCCGATTGAAAAGGGCGAGAATATAGGGGAGGTTATATATTTTCTTGACGGCAGGGAGTTGTATAGAAGCCGTCTTGTCACGGCTGAAAGCTGTCTTTATAAAGAATGAAAGGGAATGTTGCAAGTGGAAAAGATAAGATTACAGAAAATAATAGCAGATGCAGGCATATCTTCCAGGCGAAAAGCGGAAGAATTGATACAAAAGGGAGCGGTGCTTGTCAACGGAAACAGGGCAAAAATTGGAGATAAAGCCGACCCGTCAAAAGACAAAATCACCGTTGCAGGCAGGGAAATAAAATTACAGGCGAATGCAAAGAAATATTATATTATGCTGCATAAGCCGAGAGGATATATAACGACTGCAAGTGATGAGGGCGGAAGAAAATGTGTAACGGAGCTTGTGGAGGAAGTGCCTGCAAGACTGTTTCACGTAGGCAGGCTTGACAGGGAGTCGGAGGGCTTGCTTTTAATGACAAATGACGGAGATTTTGCGAATATGATAACACACCCGTCAACGCATTTTGCCAAGACGTATAAAGTGACAGTACGCCCAAGAGTGACGGAAGAACAGCTTACCAAGCTGACAACAGGCGTAATTGTAGATGGCAGGGAATCCCAGCCGGCAGCAATAAGAGTGATAAAAAGCGAACAGGACAGAACTGTATTGGAAATAGTGCTTGAAGAGGGCAGAAACAGACAAATAAGAAAAATGTGTGAGGCAGTCGGACTTGAAGTGGCGAGATTAAAGAGGACTGCAATAGGACCTGTAAAGTTGGGAATGCTCCAGCCCGGAAAGTGGAGAGAACTTACAAATGAGGAAATGCGAATGATAAAGACCTATCATAAAAAGCTTGAAGCAAAAAAGGAACATGAAAGACAAAATTCAAAGACGGGCAGAAGAAATAAATAATTTTGTCATAAATGTTGCAAAAAGGATACTAATTTTTGGTAAAACGTGATAAAAATATCAGTTTTTGATTAAAAATGTTGACTGAGATTGTTGAATGTAATATAATAATAATTGGATATATGTATGATTTTCACTTAAAAGATGTATCTAAAATTAAGGTGACAAGGAGATAATTGCTATGGCACTTTTGATAGACTGCCCGGGATGCGGAAACTCGATAGTAAATAACGGTCAGGACTGCCCGTTTTGCGGATACAGCATAAAGACGGGAAAAACAAGAGAAGAAATGGAACAGGAATTGCTTGCGGCAGAGGAGGCACTTCGTGCGGAGGAGGAAGCCAAAGCAGCGGCAGAGGCTGCAAGACTTGAGCAGGAAAGGCTTGCAGAGGAGGCAAGACGTGCGGCAGAAGAAGCAGCAAGGCTTGAACAGGAAAGGCTTGCAGAAGAGGCAAGGCGTGCCGCAGAAGAAGCAAAAAGACAGGCACAGCAGAATACTATTTTTGCCAAATTCCAGCAGAGAAACGCTGTAAGAAGTAATCAGCAGGTGGATTTGACTGAAAAGGTAAATAATGATTTGGATCATTTTCCGGAAATGCCGACAGGTGATGACAGTTCATTGCCGCCAATGCAGCTTGAAAAACCCGTGACACTTTCGGAAATTGCAAATGTTCCTTCCGTTCCGCTCACACCGCTTGCAAAAGAACAGGAAAAAACGGTTTTACCGCCAATGCAGCTTGAAAGAGAAGTATCTATCAATGAAATAATGAATACACCGGCAGTACGTCTTTCACCGATACAGAGAGAAGAAGTGAATGATGCCCTGCCCGATATAGACAGCCCCGAAGCAGCACCTCCCAAGCGTTCACAGCCTGAAATAACGGTAGAAATGCCTTCGGCATCTACACCGGATATACAAGTCAGCATACCTCAGCAGCCTGCAAAGCCGTCGGTTGTTTTGCAGAAAAAAGAAAATCCGACACAGCCGCCTGTACAGCCTATACAACAGCCTGTGCAGCAACAAAGACAGCCCCGTCAGCAAAGACAGTGGACAGCAGATCCGAATGAACAGCAAAGACCTGTGCAGCAGCCCATACAACAGCCAATGCAGCAGCCTGTACAACAGCAAAGACCTGTACAGCCAAGACAGCCCCGTCAGCAAAGACAGTGGACAACAGATCCGAATGAACAGCAAAGACCTGTGCAGCAGCCTATTCGACAGCCGATGCAGCAGCCTGTACAACAGCAAAGACCTGTACAGCCAAGACAGCCTCGCCCTCAAAGACAGTGGACAGCAGATCCGAATGAACAGCAAAGACCTGTACAACGGCCAATGCAGCAGCAGCCTGTACAGCAAAGGCAGCCCCGTGCTCAGAGAGCTCCAATGGGAGTAAATCAGCCTTTGCAGCCCATACAGCAGGAGAGAACCGAACTTACTTCAACAGGTGAAAGACTTAGTGACCTTCCTCCGCAGCAGGTGCCGTCAGATCCCAATTTTGACCAAACATCGTATGTAAAGAATTTGAAAAGGCAGATGTATGCAGGCAAGATGGGCATGAATGATAATGGCGGCATACAGGAAGAAGCATGGCAGCAGAGAGATGTAGTAGCTGAGCCTATGAAGCATGACGAAAATGCAAAAGTTGTTGCAGCAAACATGGGTGTCAATCGTGTAACCGCTCCAAAGACACAGAATAAAGTGATACTTCCCGTGATAATCATAGTGATACTTATGATAGCACTTGGAGTGACGGCATACATAACTTTATTTAAAAATCCTCTTGGCAGCGGTGGGGGTGCTTCTTCAACAGCATCGGATTCTTCGGAAACATCATCAGCGTCAACAGTTTCATCATCTTCAAAGAGCGTAAAATTCAAAGAGCCTGATAATTGGGGAGATGAATTATATACTTACGTTTACTCCGACAGCGTGTATGAAGTGTTATAATGAAAAGGCAGTACAGGAATGTGCTTCAATTCCGTACTGCCTTTTTTTATATCAAAACGGGCTGTAATTGTTTATTGGCAAGTGCATTTGAGAGAGTGTCGGGGATAAGCGAAAAATCAGCTACAAGTGAATTGGGTTTTTCAAATGGGTTGTCCTGTCTGAAAGGCACGAAGTAATAATGACGGGTATTCATCAGTTTTCCTATATTTTGAGCGGAAGCACCGAGAGCGTCATTGGTAGCAACGGTTATGACAACGGGCTTTTGCTGACGCAAATGTGACTTTACCGCCATTGTAACAGGTGTATCCGTAACGGCATTGGCAAGCTTTGCAAGGGTATTTCCCGTGCAGGGGGCGACAAGCATTAAATCTGTCATCTTTTTAGGTCCGATAGGCTCAGCGTCTTTGATTGTATGGATTATATCTCTTTTGCATAAATCTCTTATTTTATTGCAAATATCATTTGCTTTTCCAAAACGTGTATCTGTCGAGTATGCGTTGAATGACATGATGGGTATGATTTCATAGCCTTGATTGATTAAAAAATCCATTTGTTCAAGGGCTTTTGAAAAGGTGCAGAATGAACCGCACATTGCAAAGCCAACTTTGACGGCATTCATAGATGTTCCTCCCTAATGATATTATATACGGCATTTTTAATAATAATGCCGGAAGATTTGGGAGCGACCTTTCCGGGCAGGGAAAGTGCATGAACAGCTTTTATATTCAGCCTTTTGGCAGCGGAGAAGTCAACCCCTCCCGGCATGGAAGCTAAATCTATCACAAGGGCATTCAAGGCAGTTTTTGCAAGGATATGTGCATTGAATATCATATACGGAACGGTATTGAAAATAATATCATATTTTCCGTGAATATCGTTTGTATTGACGGCATGAAAGCCCTTTGCCTTGATAAATTCAAGGTCTTTCAGACTTCTTGCACAGACCGTAACATCTGCCCCAAGTCCCGCAAGCATATCCGAAAGCACACGCCCTATTCTGCCGTAGCCTGCCACAAGGCATTTTGAATTGTTGACAGTGCCGTCATATTCAAGCATGGCAGTTTCAACAGCACCCTCACTTGTGGGAACGGCATTTGCAACGGCAAATTCTTCCCTTGTGCCGTAGTAAAAGATATTCTTTTTTTCAAACGGAAGCGACATTCCGCAAAACACGGGCTTATCCTGTATCATTTCAAAAAGCTTGTCAAGCTCTATCACTTTATCGGAAAGGGGGGCATTCAAAGTAATACCGTCTTTTGTAGCAGGCAAAGGAAGAATGACTGCGTCTGCATTTTCAAGAACCGTATCAATATCGGAAAGTTCCATTCCAAGCAGGGTATCGCATTTTTCAAAACCGCATATATACACGCCATAGCCGTCATCTGCCATAGATTTTGCACAGTAAAGCTGACGTTTGTCACCGCCTATTATTCCAAAGCTGTTTATATTGGTCATATTCAAAAATCTCCCGAAAATAATTATCTTTTTATACAGTATATTCCCGAAAACATAAAATGTTAATAGCTTGAAAAAAATTAAGGTAATATTAAAGGTTATTTCAAAAGGATTTAAAATGCAGTATAAAAGAATGCTGTATATTATAATCAATTCATAATTCAGAATGCATAATGCATAATTCAAGGTGCGGAACGACTGCACATTGAACATTGCACATTGCAAATTGAAAAGGAGTGTTGCAGATATGCAGAATAAATATTACAGAAAAGTTTCGGCAATGGTACTTACGCTTATGATAACGGCATCAGCCGCAGCAGCAATGAATGCAGCCCCCACAATATCGGCAGATGAAGCAATGAATGCAGCCCCCACAATATCGGCAGATGATACGTCAACAAGTATTGTTTCATCAGATGACGAAAATGATGATGTTGAAGAAGAAAGCGAATAAGTAAAAACCTCATAATATATAAAAAAAGCCGCTGTATCGGGAAAGATACAGCGGTTTTTTACTGCAAAGTATGTCGTCATACAGTGCAGAGTATGCAAAGTATATTGCAATTTTTTTGAGATAAATATATAATTCAATTAGCAGTTAGCAATGTGAAATGCTTGATAAATTAAGAGCCAGTCTTGCAAGTAATTGCACATTGCTAATTGCTAATTGCACATTGAAACGGGGGTGTGGGTTTGAAGATAAAGCTTGCGGTAAGTGATGAAAGCTATGAGGAGGTGAAGGGATTTTTGCTTTCAAAGGGGATAGAGGTAGATGATGATGCTGACTTTGTATTGACGCAGACAGATAAATATGTTGGACATATCACAGTAAGGAATGCAAAGACGGCTGAAAAGGTACATATATCGGTTGGTGAGATAATCTTGATAGAGAGTTACGGACATACAGTAGAGGTTGTGACAAGTGAGGAAACGTATGTGACAAGTGACAGGTTGTATCAGTTGATGAGCACCCTGAACCCCGACAAATTCATAAGAGTGAGCAATTCGGTGATAATTGCAAAGAGGAAAATCAAGCAGATACGCCCATCATTGTCAATGAAGTTTGTATTGACAATGGAGAATGACAGAAAAATAGATGTAACGAGAAGTTATTATAACAGCTTTAAAGAAGCATTCAATATTTAAGGAGGAAATTTATTATGGAGTACGGAATGGTAGTATATGTAGTGACATTGGTTTTGTCAGCTTTTTTGGCACTTGCAGGGATATATTTTCTTATATACAAGTGGCACATCAAC
>ONIF01000126.1 GCA_900317795.1 uncultured Eubacteriales bacterium
GCTGCCCGTTCAAAAGCCCTCTCCATTGTAAAGCTTGAAGCCATGACCGCTGTATGTTCCGTAGGTCTTGACATGATAGCCATTCCCGGTGATACAAGTGCCGAAATTATTTCCGGCATTATCGCAGACGAAGCTGCTATCGGTATGGTAAATTCCAAAACTACCGCTGTACGCCTTATCCCTGCCATCAACAAAAAAGCCGGTGAAGAACTCAATTTCGGCGGTTTGCTCGGCAGTGGTCCTATAATGGACATCAACCCGAAATCCCCTGCAAAATTCATATCTCGTGGTGGTCGCATACCTGCCCCCATGCAAGCACTTAAAAATTAGCAATTAGCAGTTAGCAATTAGCAATTATAAAAAATACGGCAGTTCAATTTGAACCGCCGTTTTTCTTATAACTCATAACTTATATATCATTTTCATTTCTTTTTTGGAAACCAACCAAAGTAAACTATCAATCCAGCGACAATGGTAAGTATATATGTAACAAGAAGTAAATAAAATGCAATATGCGGAACACAGTTGTACTCTATTCCCTGTCCGCCAACGCTTTTCATGACACTTGAACCTGCTTCACCTGCCTTTAAGCAAGATGACTTTATGATAAAAAACGACCATATCTCAAAAACAATACACAATACAGGTGAAATTACAGATACTGCCTTTCTGAACGGCTTTAACTTAACGACAAACATTGAGGCGATCACAAGTGCCGGAAGTATCAAAAGAAAATAATTTACAAAACTTGTATGCTCTCCTCCCAGTGTGGAAAGTACGCTGAAATCGGTATCTATATTGTTTGCCGAAAATTTGATAAACGGAAATGCCGTAAAAATCAAAGACAACGCTGCCGGTATCGCCGTAAAATATTTTTTGACATATTCGTTTTTAATGGGCAGACGGTCAAGATTTTTCTGTATTTCGTCATCACTTACATCCTGCTTGAGAGATTCGACAGCCGAGCCTGCTTTGTTTTTCAAATCTTCTTTGTCAAGCTGCTTGATGTTTTCCATAGCTGCTCCTGCCTTGTTTTTAAGTTCTTCCTTGTCAAATTTAAATTCTGCCATAATAAAAACCTCCTAAAATATAAATATCTGTTTGCTACGCCTTTATCATAACATATCAAAGAGGACATATATTTGTCCCACTAAATATTTATTTACAAAAAAATATCAAGTCACGGAAGATTTTTTTCTCTCCCGTGACTTTGTTTTTTATGCAAGTTTTTAAAATATCAAAATAATTTAACTTACTTCCTCGTCAGTACCAGTCTATCTCCATAATCTGTCATTTTGTATTTTCTGAGTTTATTTAACGCTGCAACGCCGGCAGAAACAGAACCGGCAGCTATTGCAGCACCTGCCGCAATACTAACGGCAGAGAATGCTGCTCCAACACCAAGAACACCGGTTGCTCCGGTTAACGCACCTACTGCGACAGGAGCTGTAATCGGTGTTGCGGTTCCTGCGGACATAACAGTAACCATAACTAATGGAACTGCTAATGATATGCTCCCTATCGCAATCACCCAAGCAACTTTTCCTTTTGCTTTGATTTTTATTACTTTTTTCCTAAAATCAGCCTCAATTTCTATTTCATCTACATTATCATTTAACGCCTTGCCTAATTCTTTTTCGTTGGTAACTAACATATTATCCATTCCTCTCTATCATTTCGTTTAATTCATATTTTTTCATTCATACAGTGTTTTCATTTTTTCAATTTCTGCTTTCATGTCATCTATCAGCATTTGCGGTGAAAGCACTTTTATCCATGCCCCTTGACTTAAAAGATACATCAAAAGTCCTCTGCCGTAATTCACCTCCGCTGTAATAATACTTGTTCTGCCGTTTTTCTTGATAACTCTCGCTGTTGGTATCCTGTCGAGAACTGCCTGCACCGACAAGCCCGTAAATTCAAACTCTATCTTCACGACTTCTCCCGGAAACATAAATTGATTTTTCTTTCTGAAGTTTCCCTCATTGAATTTATATTTCTTGTCATCTTTGAAAAACTCCCTGTTTTCACGGATATGCCTTATCCTATCAATACGGAAATATTTTGCTTTTTCGGGTTCGGTATCGTCATAGGCTATCAAATAAAAATAATATTCGCTGAACATAATTGACGCAGGTCTTAATTTCCTTACAATTTCACTTCTGTCCATTTTCAGATATACAACTGTAATATATCTTTTTTCCTCTATGCACTTGATGATTTGCCACAAATTTTCTATCACGCTGTCACAGTCCGAATGCACCTCGCTGTAACAGTTCATTTCCTTTCCGACAATATCCGTTAAAATATCCCTGTTCTGCAAAGTCGTGAATTTTTCAAGCTTCTGCACTATCGACAGCATATCATCTCTGTTAAAGCACCTTGTCCCCAAAAGCACTTTCAATATCGCAAAAAGCTCAGAATTTTTCAATAACTCGTCACTTTGCAGAATATAGCTTTTCAGCTTGTTGGAATACACGATTTCAGCATAATTCATTAGTTCCCTATGCTCCGAAAGGAAATTTTTGATACGGCTTATATCTCTGTTTATCGTCTTTGCACTTACATTATAATTTTCCGCAAGACTTCTGCTGTTGAATATTTCGCCTTTTATCAGCCTGTAAAATATTTCAAGCACCCTGTCGGAAACGTTTTTTTCCATTCATGCCACCTCCATTCCCATTATATCACATATATACCAAAAGTCACAGAAGATTTCACTCCGCTGTGACTTTTTTATCTTAAAGAGGGTATTCAATCATTGTTTTTCCCGACTGCATCTTTAATCACTTTTTCATATTCTGCTTTATCGGGCATTTTCTGATTCAAAACAGTTTCAGCCGAAGTGACTGTAATAGCCGGCAATGCCGCTGCCGCATACATCGATGTACTGTCATTATCTCCATAATCGTCATTTTCTATATCTTCAAATTCAACATCTATCATCTGAGGATACATTTCATTATATGTTTTCTTTGCCACGTTGAATATGGCTTTCCTATACATTTTTTCGGTTATCTTTTTTCTTTTGCTGTAAGCACCCACTACCGCTTCGGAAACAACTCTTTCCCTTGCATATTCTCTTGCGTCACCGTATTGGTACATATCTCTGAGAATATGAGGAAGCTTTTTATTTCCGAACGTCTTTTCAATCACATATTCAAATTCTTCTTTATTAAGACCTGCTATCATCACGACATCAAGAAATTCCTCCTTGAGTATCTGATACATTTCTTTGGCATCATCTTCAATAAAATTATCCAAAGTCTTTTTGGCAATAAATCCGCCCACAGCACCGCCTATTATTCCACCCACAACAGGTATGGGAATGACTGCCTGACCTATCGACGCACCTACAAGCCCTGCCGCTCCGATACAGGAATTTTTAAAAAGCTGCTGCAAAGATATTCTTCCCACCAATGCACGGCATATATCCGGTCCGAATGTGAAAGCAAGCATGACCGTTCCGCCAATCAGCTTTTTGCCGTTCACAGCGTCCAGTTTCAGACTTTTGCCTATGGAAGATTTTGCAAGGGCTGATGAACTGACTTTTGTTGCAATTTTATCACTGACACCATAAAGCGGATTGGCAACTGTCAAATATCCGCTTTTTGTCTGTTTTACAAACACCCTTGCTATATCCTTGTGTCCGAGCTGACCTATTATCATCGCTTGAAGTGCCGCTTTGCCGACAACATTTGCAAATGTCGAAAACGATTCCTTAACTGCTTGTTCGGTATCCATGCCGTTCCATACTGCCGAAGCAAATGTTATCATTGCCGTGATTGTTGCCGCAGGAACAGAACATATAACACCATTTACCGCATCAAATGTAAGACTTTCTATACAGCCTGATTTTGCAATATTCTGAGCTTGTGGATATGTTACTTTACCCTCTTTTATATATTTTTCACCTTCACCTTTTTTAGCTCCCGGCACCTCGCCCCTTTCTATTCTTCTGTTCATTGCTGCGATAGCCTCTTCTTTTTGACCTTTCGCCACTTCTATTACCATCATACTTCCATCTGGATTTATATACTTTGCATGACCGTTTTCAAAAGCCTGTGCTACACTTTCTGCTCCGGTTGCACAATACTTTGTCTGAATGTTCACACCATTGACACGCCTGTCTGCTCCGCCCTTTATAATTCGACCGCTTTCATCTCTAACCTGACCGAGATGTTCTACTTTATCTCCCGTAACAAGTGCTTTGAGCCTGTCGGCAGTATCATTGGCATATTCTGCCGCAAATCCACCACCTTGACTGCCATTCATAAGATTACCGAAATATTCATATCTTCCTATAGTATTGGCAGATGCAACAGCAGATGCACCGATATTTGCACCCCTTGATATATCACCGACATTCTGAGTGCCTTCAAATTTCCGTTCTGCCAAAGCAGCACCGTCTTTGAAAACTTTCTCTTTATAAAGTGCCCTTGATATTCCCGAATCTATCACTTTCTGACATATTGCTTCAATATAGGACAGCGGAATCGGTATGTCATCTTTATCTATAATTTCAGTTTTATCCATATCAGGATACATTAACCCAAGTTCATGCTCATCTTCATCGTAAAATACATTAACCAAACCGTTGAAATCAATGTATCTCTTTTGAGTTACATATTTACTATTCTCGGAATCATACACCTGTTCCAACACATATATTCCGCCATCGGTAAAAAGTAAACCATACTCTCTCAATTCCAGTTCATCTTTACTTCTTACAGGAGAATAATAAAGCGGTTCTTCAATATCTATTGATTTGTCAAAATAATTCAAAAAGCAGTTCGTGCGTCCGAAAGGAATGTTTGAACTAAATTTACTGTTTTTGTTTTTGTCAACCTCTGACATTCTGTTCGAAAACGGTCTTAATATTTCAATTATCTCATGCTCTGTAAAGTTTTTTGTAGGCTTTGCCAGCCATTCTTCAACCTCTTTGGCATATCTTTTATTAAACAGTATATCGTCTATTTTTTGATAGATAAAGTATATTAACGCAATAACAACAATAATAGCAACAATGCCTCCCAGCACCCACGGAACTATTTTTAAAGTCCAGTCCCACACAGTTCCCAACAACCCGAAATGAATTCCACTAATATCCAAAGTTGATATTACCGCAACGGCAGCACACAGCAAAAATACAAACCAACTTCCGCATCCGCCATTTAAAAGAGCTATTGCCAATAAAACTAATCCCATAATCCAAGATGTCACACAAACGCTCAATAAATTCCAGTCCGAAATGGCATTCACTGCTCCAAACAATGCTCCTGTTTCCATATAAACAGCCAATAATTTCGCACTTTCTTCACTGACACCGAACAACTCAAGTATTCCGCAAAACAACCGATATATTACGTGCAAGACAAAAACGATTACAAAAATAACTCCCAGCCCAATCATAATGTACATAATTTCAACTTCCTCTCAAATTTATACTTAGGTAATTATATTATCACAAAAAATGCTTATAGTCAATATTTAATGCCAATAATTTATGTTATTTTTAATTTTTTTTGGATATAATACATATAATTGTATTTTTATCTGAAAAGAGGGACACCGAATGCAAACTATCATTGATTATAAAGCGATGGGAAAAAGAATACGCCATGCACGAAAAAACAAGAAACTGTCACAGGAACAGCTTGCCGAAATATGCTCTTTATCTACGGCTCATATAGGACACATCGAACGGGGTACACGCATTCCCTCTTTGGAAACCGTTTTCAAAATTTCACAGGCTCTCGATGTAAGCCTTGACTGTATCGTCTTGGATTCCCTTGAAAACAGCTCAAACGCTCTGACCAATCTCGAAAGCATTATACGAAAAATGAACCCCGAAAAACA
>ONIF01000103.1 GCA_900317795.1 uncultured Eubacteriales bacterium
GGGCAACTATGCAGGAAGTATCAAAGATGCAATAGACGGATGCAGTATATTCATCCTCATACTCAACGGAGAATCATCAAGATCGCCCGATGTTCTCAACGAGCTGAATCTTGCCTTTGAAAGAGTCAGAAGAAATGAAAGTATCACCATATTGCCGTTTAAAATATCTGATGATGAGATAGGAAATGATGCACAATATTATCTCAGAAGAATACATTGGATAGATGCTGTAACACCGCCTATGGAAGCAAGAATTAAAGAACTCACGGATAAAGTAAAAATATGTCTGAACCGAAAAGCAGATCAAACAGAAGAGAACACTTCTAAAAGTTACTACAGATTTAGCGGATCATTTCTGTCTAACGACAGATTTGTAGGACGTAAAGACGAACTCAATAGATTATCTGATATAATGAGTACCAACAAGATATGTTTTATTTACGGCATGGGCGGTATGGGGAAAACCGAACTTGTCAAAAAATACGCCTCGGAACATGAAAAAGATTACAGTCTGATACTGTTTATCAAATACACATCCAATCTGACGGATATTATCATCAGCAACAAGTATTTTGAAATCAGCGGACTGACACGGCTTATCATAAACAGTGAGCCGGAATCCGACAAGGAATTCTGCATACGCAAACTCGACAGGATAAAGGCACTCATGCCCGAAAATTCTCTGATTATCATAGACAATTTTGATACGGAAGAAGATTCCGTTCTCGAAGAATTCCTGAACGGCTCCTATAAAACGATTTTCACCTCACGGATCAATCATGAACATCTTGGATTTCCGACACTGTATCTTGATACGCTCAGCGATAATGACCAGATGTTATTGTTTTCCCAGAACAGCAAAAGGGGTGTCAGGGAAAGTGAAAAAGAATCCATACAAAAAATCATGTCCTGCCTAAACGGCCATACGCTTGCCATTGAACTTGTGGCACAGCTTATTTCCTCCAAACATATAAAAGCTTCAGCAATGCTTGAAAAAATACAGGCATCGGGACTCAACAGCATCAATAACAGCAAACTCCGACACGGTTTTGACAGTTCAAAGACACTTTACGAATATATCCGTCAGCTTTTTAAAATGGAGGCTCTCGGTGAAAATGAAAAGCGGGTTCTTTTCAATCTGTCACTTCTGCCTCTTTCGGGAGTGGGATTTGACTCGTTTATGGAATGGTGCGAGCTTCAAGATGGCGAAGTCATTGATTCCCTTATACAACGAAGTTGGATAAAGTATAATCCCGAAAGTGACACGCTTTGTTTGCATCCTCTCATAGCCGAAGTCGCAAGAAATGAATCAAGTATGGTAGTAGAACAGAGCAAGACAATGCTTTTCAATCTGGACAAGAAATTTGTAAATTCTTATTATATGACTGCCGTTGAGCGTACCGAATACGGAGAAATCGCAAAAGCAATTTACCGTAATGTAGAAATGACAAAAGACAAGCTCGATTCATTCAGAATGATATTCAAAATGTTCGAGGACCTCGACTATTACGGTATGTGCGAAGAAGTATTCGTAAAAGTCGAAACAATACTCGGAAATGAAGATTCCGTCGAACTTGCGTGGTGGTATTGGACTTACGGTGACTATATACTCAGATTTATGAAATATGACAAGGCTTTGTACTATAATAAAAAAGCAAGTGATATGCTTGAAAGAGTTTATCCGGAATCCTATGACCTCGCTTATATGTACAAGCATGAAGCACATATTTATCATGCCATATATAACCGTCAAGGCAAACATATGGAAATGATAGAAAAAGCAAGCCGTCTGCTCAAAGAAAGCGAAAGGCTTTTTGAATTGAATATAAATACAGATGATAAAAAGTGGGGAAGTTCCCATTATTCTTATGCACATAATTTGGAAAAAGAGCATGATTCGCAGAGAGCAAGCCGTTATTATGCACAAGGTCTGAATTTGTACTACTCGGGGGACTATGAACAGGCAGAGAGTTATTCAAAGAAATCGCTTGAGATCTTTGACAGAATCAACGGCAGGGTCGATGCGGACACAACAGCCCCCATGAGAGTCCTTGCCATGATATATTCCAAAACCAAAAAATTTGATGAAGCTATATCAATGGAAAAGGAAGTTATCGAAATACGAGGAAAACTTTGGGAAAAAAATCAATTCCGCTATTTTGAGCAATTTGAAACGCTTGCACATATATATTACAATGCAGGAAGGATCAGCGAGGCTGTAAACTCTTTGAAGAATGTCGCAGAGCTTATCGGACAAAATCCCATGTACAGCGATTATCTCAAAGAAATACAGGATAAAATAATTATGTTTACAAAACAGGTAAAATAAAAACTTTGTCGCTGACCATTTTTCGATTTCGAGAGTGTAAAATAAAGTGTATAAGTCGAGAAAATAAAAAATCGGCTTATGCACTTTCATTTTAAAATGAGATGTGATAAAGTGAAAGAAAGGACAAAAAAGTAAGTGTCAAAAATGTAGGGTATTGAAAAACATGGAGTCAAAATACAATAAATATTATAACATAAATTATAACGAAAATAGATAAAGATATTTGACTTGTCGGTTGTATTGTTGTATAATAGCCGTGAAATTATATTTTTAGACCGGAAAAATGAAAATGGTAATTTAAATAATGACAGCTTTCCGCCTATTGCAGTAAGGGCTGTAATTCAAGAAAAATGTTTGAAAAGCTGGAAAATCCCCCCCAAAAAGATTGGGACAGACATTTGAACAAGTATAACGTCATTCACAACAATATGCAGAAATTTTTCAGCAACAGCAATTCAATGGATGAACTTCTTGATTTACTTGAAAGGTCGCTGTTATGGGATTTTATTGATAAATTCGGTAATGTACGCCCGTTTGACGATAAAAATTTGTTCCGCACCATGAAAGATATTGATAACCAAATAAGAATAAAAGGAAAAAAGCTATCAAACAAACTGAATTCTACTGGAGTAAGGGGATGTAAAATATGTCAACATATGATATTTTTATAAGCTACCGCCGTGCCGGCAGTGAAGATTTTGCCCGTGCGGTCTATCAGGAACTTATACATAAAAAATACAAAGTTTTTCTTGATCGTCAGGACCTTTTGGCAGGCGTTTATGAAAAGCAGATACATTCCGTTATAGAACAGGTCAGAGATGTTATTATAATACTTCCCCAAAATGCCCTTGATCGCTGTACCGAGGAAAACGACCTGTTTCGAAAGGAAATTGCTCATGCAATAAGTGCAGATAAAAATATAATACTGATAATGCGTCAGGGATTTGAATTTCCAAATGCTGAAACGTTGCCGGAAGAAATACGTTTAATTACCAAATTTGAGGCAATCAAGGAAACACCCGATCACTTTAATGATGCAATCATAAGACTTTTGGAATTACTTGAACATTCCAAAACAGGAATTAAAAAAAAACAATTACATTTTGCTTCGACAGCGACAGCAACTGAAGTATTTTTGAAAAATCAGAATTTATCTCCGTGTACATCTAAAAACATTTATATTCCAAGAAAAAAGGCTTGCGATACCATTTACGAACGGCTTAATCAGTACCATATTTTGTACTTATATGCCATTCGTGGAAACGGTAAAAGCGAAACTGCGAGAGAATATGCTGAAATTTATGCAAATGAGTATGATTTTGTACAATTAGCCTTTTATTCGCAAGACCTGAAAAAAACAATCGCTGATCTTGATTTTGTCGGTTTGAAATATGAAGATAAAATTGCCAAAACAGATGATGATATTGACAGGCTGTATTCATACAAACTCGATTTGTTGAGTAATACGGGCATTTATACATCAAATACTTTGTTGATAATTGACAATTACGACTATAACAGTAATCCTGAATCAGAAGAATACAAGAAAAATGCCAAAGTACTGTCTGACCTGAAAAAACTGCATATACATATCGTTTTTACAACGAGAATCAATCCGACTGACAAGACTCATTGTTTCAATTTGGAGGATATGTCACAAACGGAATTGGGACAACTTTTTTTCAAGATAAATCCTGTCCAGAAAGACAATCCGAAACGACAAAAGCTTGTTGATGAAATCATAAAGGCTTCATACAATCATACAATGACCGTTAAATTGGTTGCCTTACAGTCTAAAAAGTATAAGAAAAACCTTGAAGAATATTTGTCCGTACTGAAAGAAAACGGCATAAATTCACATATTCAGTCTAAAATCACCAATGAAAAAGATGATGAATCAATCACAATGTCGGCTGTATATGACCATATAAAAGCCTTGTTCGACTTTGATAACCTAAGTGATAAAGAAAAGTATGTTATGGTTAATGCGTGTTTGCTGCCATTGGAGGGGCTTGACGCTGTCACATTCAGCGATTTTATCGACTTGGAGCGTTTTGGTTCATCCGGTGACTGTATAGACGGAAGTATAGAAGATCTGGTAAACAGTGGCTGGATAAATTATACTGACAGCTATGAAACACAAATCAGCCTGCACCCACTCATACATGAAATTGCAGCTAATGAATTGATCCCTGAGTTTACGGACAATAAGTGCAGAAGAATTTATATTCATTTTTTGAATTTGATTTCTGAATGGGGAAATAAAAAAACAAGACAAACAAATGATTATCAAGAAGACGAAAATCTTATTTATTTGCTTTTTAGAAACATAAATGGATTGATTGGATATGACTTATCGGAAATTATCAATTATATCCAGGTAGAAAACCAAAGCATTCGTATAGAAAATTATACACTGGCTACTAATGACATACTGATAAACTATTTTGGTGCAGATGAGATTTACTCTATCAGAAAAAATATAAAGATTATTCGCCATGAAGCATTTGAAAACTGTTCTTTACTAAAAGAAATCAATATTCCTGACAGTGTAGTAAAAATTGAAGATTATGCTTTTGCAGATTGTTCCGGACTTCAAAAAGTAAATATCCCCAATAGTGTTACAAGTATTGGAACAGGTGTTTTTGAAGGATGTCTGTCATTGCAGACTCTGAATCTTCCTAACAGTGTTACGGATATCGGAAGCTACGCTTTTGCAGGATGCACTTCCTTAACCAGAATAACAATGCCTAACAGTATTCAAGATATAAAATTCTGGACTTTTGCAGGCTGTGTATCGTTGGAAATAATAACAATTCCCGAAACTGTAGTTGAAATAGGGTATGAAGCATTTTATGCGTGTTCATCACTGAAAAGTATAGTTATTCCAGACAGCGTTAAAAAAATCGGCAACTTTGCTTTCCGGGATTGTACGTCATTAACAAATTTAAAAATACCCCAAAATATTCCAAGTCCCGGACACAATACTTTTGAAGGCTGTCCTGTTTTTGGAAAAGCTCCCAATACATCCGTTAAAGAAAAGATAATCCCACATGATGTTTCCTGTATTGAAGATTTTGCTTTCCAGAATTTTGTATCTTTGGAAAAAATACAGTTACATGAGAATATTACAAAGATAGGTGATTGCGCTTTCTATAATTGTTTCTCATTAACTCAGATCTCTATTCCCGACAATGTCACACATATCGGAGATGGAGCTTTTGAATATTGTTCAGCATTGACACAAGCAAATATTCCATCAGGAATTACAATTCTTGGAAAGGCAATATTCCAGTGCTGTACATCATTACCACAAATAGACATTCCACACAGCATAAAAAAAATCGATAATAATGTTTTCTACCGTTGCTACTCACTAACAAAAGTAACCATTCCTAACAGTGTGGTAGATATCGGCAACAATGTCTTCTATGGATGTATAAAATTAAAAGAAGTTATCATTCCGAACAGTGTCAGAAATATAGGATATTTTACTTTCGCATATTGCTTGAAATTGCAACAAATAGATATTCCGGACGGCGTTATAAGTATAGGAAAATCTATTTTCGAGGAATGCCACGAACTGGAAAAGATATTTCTTCCTGACAGTATTACATATATCGGAGACAGTGCCTTTGAAGGCTGTATTGGACTAAGAGAAGTAAAACTTCCGGAAAATATCACCTATATCGGAAATTCTCTTTTTGAAAGTTGCCATTCTCTGCAACAGATAATACTTCCCAATAGCATTAGGACCATTGGAAAAGGAGCATTTTGGGAATGTTCTTCATTAACACAAATAAATATCCCTGATAGTGTAGTAAGTATTGATAGTCGTGCATTTGGAGAATGCTCAGCATTATTGGAAGTTACCATTCCCGAAAATGTCCAATATATAGGCGAAGAAGCTTTTTTGTATAAAAACTTAAGAAAGGTAAAAATTCTTAATCTTAAAGTTGATATTGAGGAAAGTAAAATTGGCTATCATAAAGACTCTTATGGTTTGTACAGAAAAAATGAAATGTTGACCATTGAGGGCTATAAAGATTCTACTGCCGAAAAATACGCAAAAGAACACGGTTTCTATTTTATAGCTCTTGATTAAAAATTGGCTTATGTATTTTCATTTTTATAGTTTACAGTCTACCGCAAATGAACCGCCTGACAGGGCACTTACAAAAATCCTTTTAAAACCTAAACTCCCCCTCCAATTCAAAGATAATTTGGAGGGGATATGTTTTGTTCTATAGTCTGAAAGCTGTTGTATAAAGCTGATATTTTTCGACTGAAATTGCACAAAAATATTAGGAAACAAATATATCAAATAAATCAGCAATATTCTTTTCGGACTTGCCAAATTCATAAATGTATTAAATTTGTTTTCTTTGAGAGGTTATTCTATCACAAGATATTAATATAGTAAAATAAAAGTAAGCGTCAAAAGTGAAGCGTATTGAAAAACACGGAGTTAGGATATAATAATCCGACTCCGTGTTTGAATTCACAGGGAATTGAATATAGTAGAATTATGTTTTGCGTTCATGTAGATTTCCTTAAATTCCGTTGAAT
>ONIF01000155.1 GCA_900317795.1 uncultured Eubacteriales bacterium
CGTCTGCAATGATAATATCTGCATTTACGCACGTTGCCACGGCAAATCCCAATCTTGACACCATGCCCGAAGAATAATTCTTTATCGGCACATCTACAAATTTTTCCAACTCCGCAAACTCTATGATTTCATCAAATCTTTTTTTCATATATTTTCTTGTGTGCCCGTGCATTGCACCTACCAAAAAAATATTTTCCCTTGCGGACAGAGAACGGTCAAAACCTCCGCTCATTTCAATCAACGGGGCAACCGTTCCTTTTACTTCAATCGAGCCTCTTGTCGGCTTGATAATGCCTGCAATGGTTTTCAGTAAAGTGGATTTTCCCGAGCCGTTTCTGCCTATCAATGCAACAGAATCCCCTTTATGCACTTTCAGACTGACATTTCTCAATGCCCAGAACTCTTTATATCCTATATTTCCCTTTACCATGTTGATAAAATACTCTTTCAAGCCTTCTTCACGGTTCTTGCTTAAATTGAACATCACCGAAACATTCTTGACATCTACGCATATATCTTCATCATCATAGTAATTCCCTACACGCAGACTTTCATTGATAGTCGGGGTTACAATCTCAACAGCATTATTTGTAATATCTATCATACAAAGCACCTCATATATACAAAAAGAAACGGTCCTCTTTTTCTTTAAATGTCGTCATTCCGAGAATAAGTGTCAGAATACTGTAAAAAGTGGCAACTATCAAAAGCCTTTCAGACGGCATTGTGTTATTCAACTCTCCTCACTATATTAAACAGATAACTCAGGTCACGCAAAAAAGTTCCGTATGCACATAAAAACAGTCCCAATCCAAGTGTAAATATGTATGCAAGCACTATCGGAAAGAATATCAAAAGCATATAAAGACTTGGCTGAACGCCTGTTATAAAAGATACCGCAAAATACGGTATGAGCGACAAAAGCATAGTAATAAAATGCTGTGTTACTGACGATATACAGAAAAAATAATTAGGTATTTTCATTTTCTTTATTAAAGATGCATTGTTTGTAACACTACTCATAGCACCTGTTGCACCGTCCATGACAAATGAAAATATCAAATTTCCGCCCAGCCAATATGACGGATAATGCGGTATTGAACGCTTGAATATCGTTGAAAAAATGATTGTTATTACTATCATCATCAAAAGCGGACTTAACATTGACCATGCAACACCAAGCACACTCTTATGATACTTCTTTTTAAAATCCTTTCTGATAACTTCTTTCAAAAAGGGTATATAATACATGAATTCATCAATACTTTTTTTGAACATACACTCACTCCTGTAATCAATGAGGAATTTTTTATACTTCTCACTTAAAGAAAAATCAGGAGTTTTGAAAATATTCCTCATTCCTCACTCCTCATTTATCATTCCATATTATATCACGATAAACAGCGATTGTCTATCATAAATTTTTAGCAATGCCCAATTTTAAAAAAAGGAGTGGGAAAAACATTCCTCACTCCTCATTTCTCATTCCTCATTTACTCAACTACCGCAACATTTCCGTCACCTATGCGTTTTTTGAGTTCCCTTATCATAACATCATTCAGCGACACCCAATTTGAAAACGGTGCTTTATACATTGTTCCCATTTCCGTGAAACATATATATAAAGGTGTATTTCCGCCAAATATATCAATTATCTGCATGGCTTTTCTGTATTCCTTACAATCATCATTCGGCACTCTCAAATACAAGCCTTTCTGCATATTTTTCTTTGGCTGTTTCGGCACTTCTCCAATATCTTTCGGGGCTTCCTGCACGGAATTGCATATTATCTTTCTTTCATCATCTCTGCTATTTACCGTGCCGAATATTCTCAGAATTTTCCCTTCCTGTATCAGTCCCCCGTACTTCTGCAAAACATCGGGAAATACTATCATTTCAACAGAACCATATTTATCCTCTAAATTCACAAATGCCATTTGCTGATTATTTTTCGTTGTCTTGATACTGACCTTTTCAAGCAATCCCAAAATATCAACTTTTGTACCGTCATTATAACGGCTGTTTTCCATATCCGTGACATGATTCAGCGTATCGGAATGGATAGCTTTTATTACTCCGTCATACTCTGACATAGGGTGTCCCGATAGGTACATACCTGCCGTTTCCTTTTCCATTTCAAGCAGTTCCGCATGAGAAAACTCGCTTAATTTCGGCAATTCGGGGGCTTTTTTCACTCCACCGTCTATTTCCCCGAACAAGTCAAGCTGTCCGTCAATCGCCCTGTCTTTATTTGCACCCACTATATCAAGAAATCTCTTTGCCACATCAAGCATTTGTCGCCTGTTTGCCCCCAAGCCGTCTAATGCACCGCTTTTTATCAGATTTTCCAACGCCCTTATATTCATCTCTCTGCAATACACCCTGTCGCAGAAATCATAAAATGAAGTATATTTTCCGTTCTTCCTCTCTTTAATGATATTTTCAATCAATCCCCTGCCGATATTTTTAACGGCTTTCAAGCCAAATCTTATATCATGCCCCTGTACCGTAAAGCCTGCACCGCTTTCATTTACATGTGGCGGCAATACTTTTATATTTTTAGCGGCACATTCATCTGCATATACAGCAATTTTTCCCCTGTCGCCCAATACACTTGTCAAAAGTGCCGCCATGTACTCACACGGATAATAACACTTCATATATGCCGTCTGATAGGAAATTACTGCATAACAAGCCGCATGGGATTTATTGAAAGCGTATGAAGCAAAACTCTCCATTTCGGAGAAAATCTCCTCTGCCACTTTTTCGGGGACACCTCTTTTGATACAGCCGTCAACTTCTCCGTCAATGCCGTAAATGAAAACTTTCTTTTCTTCTTCCATAACGGACTTTTTCTTTTTAGACATGGCACGTCTTACAATATCCGCCCTGCCAAGTGAATACCCCGCAAGTGAACGGAATATCTGCATGACCTGTTCTTGATACACGATACAGCCGTATGTGACTTTCAAAATCGGTTCAAGCAAGGGGTGTTTGTACGTGATTTTTTCGGGGTGATGGCGGTTTTCTATATATCTGCCTATGGAGTCCATAGGTCCCGGTCTGTAAAGCGATATGACCGCAATTATATCTTCAATATTTTCGGGCTTCAGCTTTAAAAGCGTATCTTTCATGCCTGCCGATTCAAACTGAAATACACCCTCTGTATCGGCATTTGCATACAGTTCAAACACTTTTTTATCATCTTCGGGAATGTCCTCTATTTTAAAATTGCCTATCAGCTTTTCGGCATCTTTCAAAACCGTTAAGTTTCTCAGTGCCAGAAAATCCATTTTCAGCAAGCCCAATTCATCAAGCGTTGTCATATCGAACTGCGTGACAACTACATCATCATTTTTTGCCAAAGGCACATAATCACTTACAGGCTTATCCGTAATTACAATTCCTGCCGCATGAGTAGTTGTATGTCTTGGCGTACCCTCCAATTTGATAGCCGTATCAACCAATTCTTTCACCTGAACGTCACTTTCATAAAGCGACTTCAAATCTTTGGAAATCTCCAAAGCCTTTGGAATGGTCATTCCCAAGTCTGACGGAATGGCTTTTGCGACTTTATCGCAAAGTGCATAAGGCAAGCCCAATGCCCTGCCGACATCTCTTATTGCACCCTTTGCCGCCATTGTACCAAATGCTGCTATCTGTGCAACCCTGTCTGCACCATACTTATCTATGACATAATCTATAACTTCCTGTCGCCTGTCCTTGCAGAAATCAACGTCAAAGTCGGGCATACTTACTCTTTCGGGATTTAAAAATCTCTCAAACAGCAAATCATATTTGATGGGGTTTAATCCTGTTATATTCATGCAGTAGGCGGCAAGACTGCCTGCACCCGAACCCCTGCCTATTCCTACGGGAATGCCCCTTGACTTTGCATAATTCACATAATCTGCCACTATCAAATAATAATCGACATATCCCATTTTTGCAACGGTATCTATCTCATATTCAAGCCTGTCAATCAAAGATTTATCGGGATTATCTCCGTAATGCTGTTTCAATCCCTTATAGCATTCCTCACGAAAATATTCCAAATGGTCTTTATTGTCGGGTACGTCAAATCTCGGCAGTTTCAGCTTTCCAAACTCGATTTCAACATTACATCTGTCTGCAATTTTCTGTGTATTTTCGACAGCCTCTTTCGGAAAAAGTGCAAGCATTTCATCTTCACTTTTGATATAAAATTCATCTGTGGGAAATCCCAACGGCATTTTATCCTGTACGGTATGTGCCGTCTGTATGCACAACAATACATGGTGCAAGTGACTGTCCTCTTTATTGATATAGTGACAATCATTTGTAGCAACAAGCGGTATATTGCATTCCTCCGAAAGTCTGATAATATACGGATTTATCCTTTCTTCCTCGTCAATGCCGTGGTTTTGCAGTTCAAGAAAAAAATGATTTTCCCCGAAAATTTCTTTATACCTCAATGCAGACTTTTTCGCCTCGTCATAATTGTTTCTCACCAATGCCCTCGGAATTTCGCCTGCAAGACACGCTGACAAGGCTATCAATCCCTCATGGTACTTTTCAAGTATTTCAATATCCACTCTGGGCTTATAATAATATCCCTCTGTCCATGCAAGAGAATCCAGTTTCATCAAATTTCTGTAACCCGTTTCATTCTCGCACAACAATACAAGATGCCTGTTTTCACGGTCAAATTCCGATACTTTATCCGTGTGCTTTCTCTGAGAAACGTACACCTCACACCCGATAATCGGTTTGATACCCTCTCTTTTGCAGGCTTTATAGAAGTTTATCACGCCATACATGACACCATGGTCTGTAATGGCAACGGCATTTTGTCCCAATTCCTTGACACGTTTCACTAAATCGTTAATTCTGCACGCACCGTCAAGCAAACTGTATTCTGTATGCAAATGCAAATGTGCAAATGACATATTCTTTACCCCCTCTTTTTCACATAGGTTCGCCTAAATTTCCTACCACTTTTTCCAGCTTGTCAAATGACTTTTCACTAACAGCACCGTATAAAACCTGCATGTCACCTTCATTGTATTTCATCACAACATACAGATTATCACTTGCATTATAATAAAAACTCATATTAAACGGATAATCCTGCTCGTCATTTTTCAGTTCAAACGGATATTTCTGCAAATTTTCTTCAACAATTTCCAATTCATCTTCCGTAATGCTGTAAAATTCTTCGGGCGAATACTCAAATGTAAAAACTGCCTGATAAGCACTCTGGCAAAGCAGAAATTTACTTAACGTATCACAATATTTTTCAATAATCCCATCTTCGATATAATAAACAGGCGGATTTGATTTACTCATATCTTCCCTGCGAACGCCAAACTGAAATACTCCTTGATTTTCATTCATGAGAATATAAAAATCATTGTTTTCTTTCAGCCATTCCCATTTTTTGTAATGTTCGGGCAAAATCCATTCGTCCTGCAAGTGCTTCAAAATTTCGATTCTGCCTGCTTTCCTGTAATAATCTTCCAAAACTTCGGGCATATCTCCAAACATCTCTTTCAAAAAAGCAATATCTTCATCAGAATATCCCTCAAGCTTATCCACACCGTACAAATTCTTTATCAGTTCATGCAATTCCATATACAACTCTCCATTCAATATCATTTCCCCTATTATACAACAAAACATATACATTTTTTTGTACTGACAGATTTATAAATAAAAAATTGTAAATGAGCAAATTTCTGATTTTTCGTGGAACTGCACAAATATATGCAGCACCCGACCCCTCCGTCAAAAATTGACAATTAAAATTGTCAATTTTTGCCACCTCCCCTTTCAGGGGAGGCAGGAGTGACAGCAACAAATTTATTGGTGTATTTTTTTATATTTCACCAATTTAAATTCATAAAAAACTGATTGTAAGCCAAAAACTCGGCTTGCCTCCCCTGAAAGGGGAGGTGGCA
>ONIF01000321.1 GCA_900317795.1 uncultured Eubacteriales bacterium
GTAGTTGAAAATGCGATTTTCGGATCATCATTTTTTGTATGATTACGGATAAGTTCCATAGAATTTCTGAGATTTTCATAAGTATTCTGAGATTTGTTTTCCACAAGTATACTGTTTTCGGGAATCCCGATCGACACAAGGTAATTTTTGATTGCGTCTGCTTCGGCAATTATCTCATCATTTCCTTTTCCGCCGGAAGGAATGAATGTAATGTTTTTTCCGGCAACATTTTTCTGCATTTTTGCAAACTCGACAGCTCTGTCTGCCCTGCTTTTCAGGAGATTAGTCAAAGTTCCGTCTTTTTTGATCTGACAGCCGAGTATCAGTATATAATCCTTATCGAATGAGGGAACATTCCAAATATGCCGTTGCTGCAAGAATGGCATTTTCCACAAACAATTCCATATACAATGCGACACCGTTTTGATTATGCACATCTACGATAGTTGTCTGTTGCAAAAATTCACCGAGAATTCTCGGAAAAACAGTCCCCACACAAACCATTATCCCCAAAATACAGCCAAGCATATTTTTCCAGTTGCGTCCCTCATTTTTCATAAGCTGAATATTGCTGACAGTTACGAGAATAAATGTAATGAATGCAGCAGGCAGCACGATAACAGAAAAAAAGTTTGCGGAATTCAATAACATATCTACGGAACCTATGACTCCATAATTGACACTGCCAAGCAGAATAAGCTGTTCAACAAACAAAATTATGAGAAATATCACAAAACCGATATTTCTGACGTTGTTGTATTGATAAAGGTTACGCTGCATTTCTTTCTTTATGCGTATCAGTAAGCCGATAATAAGTACGGCAAGGAAAATAATGATAGCTGCCGAAAAACTCCAGCTTCCCGTACTCCTGCCAAAAAAGTTTTCTTCGGTTATAATGCCGAATGCATGGACATATACGGAAAGAAAATGAAATAAAGAGTCGGGTTCATCTTCCGCTGAAATAGATATAAATGCTTTGCCAGGGGATATTGACTCCACTGTAATATAGAGTTTCTCATTTTGAATGTGATATTCTGTAACTTTCAATATTTCTTTGTCCTGTTCAACAGCGACAGTCAGTTTGTCGGCACTGCCATTGTATCCGTCAATGTCTGTTTCTATCACATACCTGCTTCCGACAATTATATTATATATAAAGCAGAGCAGTATCAAAACAGCCATAAAAATAATATAAAATATTTTTTTCATAATTTTTTCCTTTTGTATAGGCAAGATCTTCACTGTCTATGGGAATATTCAGTTTTTCGCTGTATATTTTCTTGAGTATGCCCTCAATGATACGGCTCAGTTTGTCCCTGAGCTTATTGGTGGAATTAGGGCTGAATACCATGTCGAAAGTAGCACGATTATTGTAGATATAATTGATAATTTCCTTAAAGAAATTATCATACGGCTTATCGGCAAGCTGTAACGTGATCAGTCCGATATTTGTCAGCAATTCACTTTCGATTTTATCATAAAGGTCATATACATCAAGATAGTATTTGTAGAACGTGACACGGCTTATATCCGCTTTATCAACAATTTCCTGTACGGTTATCTTACGCAGTTCCTTTTCTTTCAAAAGCTCGGAAAATGCCTGAAATATCGCTTTTTTTGTCTTCAGTGTACGGCGGTCTGATGGTTTGTTTTCACTCATTCAAATTTCCTTCCTTGTATATCATTTTTTTGCCAAATCAAAATCATTTCTTCTTATGTCAATCTCATAAATGACCTTTTCACCGCTCGGTGATTCAATGATAACATCTGTTTTACCGACTTTTTTCAATAAAGCATGAAGCAAATAAAAATCTTCTTCATTTGTTTCGCCCTTATGTACATCAACATCAAGTGTACCAAAACTTTCATCAGACAAATATACTGTATATGAATCGTCAAAATAAACTTCACTTTCAGCATCACACGTCATTATAACGGTATCATATACGGGAGGATTTGATACTGTCAAAAATGTTAAAACACACATCAGTGCTACACTTATAATCAAGCCTGTAATTCGTGTTTTTTTACCGCTGAATATGGCAATGACATATATTATCATCGTGACTGCACAGAAAATACAGCTCAGCAAATGCTTTGGAAATGAAAACATTGTGTCCCCAAGAAAACCTGCATAATGAAAAGCCAACAGTATCAGTACGGGTGTCAGGATAAACAATCCCCACCATCTGTCTTTTTTGAGATAGTAGCCGATAAATCCCATGGGGAATGTCAATATTGTCCACAATATCCAATTCCGGTAATAATTCATGATCTCCCAGCCGGCAAACGGCACTTCAACAAGATATACCAACGGCTGACTTATCAAAAAGAATACAAAGCATTTCAAAGCCGAATCAAGATTGCTTTTTGAGTTCATTATAATGAAAATACCAAAAAATATCCACACTTCAAAGGATATGGCAATATCCCTGAAAGACGTATCCAACAAGAACGGCACTTGATTGATAAGTCCCGTATATATTCCCGTAACTACAGCTAAAATGATAACCTTGAGCCAAGTAAGATTGATCCCGCCAAAAATTTTATGCAATACTTTCATAGAAATTGTCCTTCCCATTTTTTTACAATACTAATTATAGCAAATTTACGCTTTCAGTGCAATGCGGTTTACAATTTTTCCTAAGATGTAATTTAATTTACATTCTACATGAAAATTGTAAGTTAGTGTACATTTCGGGAATATATTGCAAATTGTTTTTACACGAAATTTGTATTATGATAGAATCACCGAAAGGGAAAAAACAAATAAAATTGACATATATAAGGAGATAATCACTATGAAAAAGACTATAAAAACAAACACAATAAAAACAAAGGTAATGGCAGCAGTATTGGCAGCCGTAACAATGGCTTCCGCAGGAGCAATGATACCTACAAGCGTTTGTGCAGCGGATTTCAGTACCACCGAAATTGTCAGTACCGCATCTGAATTCAAGGATGCAGCAGAAAGTCTTTTGAACAGAATCTCAGATAAAGACCTTGAAAAATTAAAAAATGTCGGTATTTCAACTCTTTTGGCAGGCTTTGCGGAATTCGTTCCCGGCGGTAAAACTCTGAATCCGGCTTTGCAGGCAGTTCTTGGAAGTGCTTTTGGCAGTAAGCAAATGACACTTGAAGACATTGACAAAAATATTGAAGGCTTATACGGCAGGATCGACCAGTTTGAAAAGGATATGCAGGACGAACTGAAGAATATTTTGTCAATAGAGAATTTTGATTACTCTGTCTTCACACCTTACAATTCAGAAATCGAAGGTATTGTAAATGCCATCAAAACAGCTAAAAATTCAAAAACATACACCACAAAACAAAAGCTTGCCATCATCGCCGCACAAATCGACAGTGATATTGAATGGAAAAAAGGAAATTCTCCGTTTGTAGGGTTTACAAGCGTTTCCAAAAAGCTCAACAACGCAAATCTTGTTGACGGAAACGATATGTTCACAACAATCTACAACTATTTCAAACAGCGTTCTATGTTCAGCGGTGAGGCTGTTGATAAATCAAAAGTGGTTATGGACAACATAATGAAAAATTACATGGCAGGCTATACGGTTTTGATGGAATGCCTGACAGCCCAAATCATGGTAAATGCACTTGAAAGTACAGACGGAATTGACAGCTATTATCTTAACCACATCAGCACTAATACAGACGAAATACTGGCAAAGATAGATGAACTCAACAAGGTAGTAATGGGTGAAACTACCGTGAGAAAGGAAATTTCAAGAGATAAGTCAAATATCATCGGATATGAACCAAGGATAATTCCCGGTATCGGTGGTTATACAGCTGCTATATTCGGTGATAAAACGGTAGATATATATGAAATTGACACCAAAAACACCGTCAGCGACAAATACAACAGAATATTGAGTATAGACAGACAGAGATTTGTCAACAAGGGTAAAGCAGACAAACAGATCGAAAAAGGTCAGACTATCCGTGAACTTCTCACTGCAAACGGCATTGACACAAGAAATATGCCCCAGAATACATATCTTGCCACTTCAAAGGCTTATGACGATTTGGGTGTAGTTGACTTCCTGTCGGGAATTGTCGGCTCTGTACATCTTCACGGTTTGTACAAGGGAATCAACGTAGATGAAAAAAATCCTTCCGAAAAAGAAGTTCGTATGTGGAATCACGGCTGCAACGGTTACTGTTCAAGTACATGGAACTTTGCCGAACCCGGAAATGCTGCAACTATAAAAGTTATCTGAA
>ONIF01000058.1 GCA_900317795.1 uncultured Eubacteriales bacterium
ATTTCGTATGTTGTGTTCCCTTGCAACAGCCGATCCGTTGTGCGTGCTGATGGTAACTCCCATTGACTTCACTCCTGTTCGTTTGTGTGTGGTGTTGTGGTGGCAAATTTATGATGTAATCATACACCAACGAACACCGCTTGTCAATGTAAGTAACTCAATACTGATTTTGACACATACGTATCAAAATCAGTATTGAGCAAGGGGGGAGAGCCCCCCTTGACTCCCCCGTTGTAGCCGCCACTTTTTCTTTCTTCTCCTGCTTTTTTCCCCTCTTCTCACTTGTTGTTTCTTTGCGTAGCCAGAAGAAAAGGAAGAAAAATAAGCTGTTTTTGAGCTCTTGACAATTCAAAATGCTGATGATAAGATTGGAAACGAGGTGAAAATTATGCAAAAAAAATCCGTTGACCGCCGTACTCTCAAAACGAAAAAGGCTATCCGTCAGGCATTTGCCGAACTTCTGCAGGAAAAAGAACTGCATAAGATCACCGTGCAGGAAATCGCCGATAAAGCCGATATAAGCCGTTTTACGTTTTATAAATATTATCTTGATGTCTATGACCTGTACGAAAAAATCGAAAGAGAAATGCTCATTCAAATCAGTATTATCATACTGCATCTGGAAGATAAATCGTCGGAAGAATTTTTTAACAAAATGGTGGAATATATCGATGAAAACCGTGTCACATTCGCAATGATCTTCAATCCCAACAGCCGAAGCCGTCTGAATGACAAACTGAGCCAACTTATTGAGGGAATGTTTCGCAAGGTCTACAGCGACAAACTCGGAATTGAAATGGATAATCGGGAACTTGTATATATATGCTGTTACCGTTCACAAGGCTGTATTGCTGTTATCCGTAATTGGATCATGGACGGTTTTGCCGAACCCCGTGAATATATCGTCAAATCGATTTCACAACTTGATGAGAATACAGAACGGTATTTTTCGGAAAAAATAAAAAAATAGACAAAAACAACCGCCGAAAAAGGAAATACAATCCTTTTCGGCGGTTGTTTCATGCTTCAATGTTCAGAAAACCGGTAAGCCCTGTCACTTTGAATACGTCCATCACGGACGGGCATACGTTTTTAATGGTCATACTGCCTTGTTCTTCCATTGTCTGTACCGTTGTCATGACAACTCTCAGACCTGCACTGGATATATACGTCAGTCCGGAAAAGTCTAATATCAGTTTCTGAACGCCGTCAAGTTCATTGTCCAGTCTTTTTTCCAATTCGGGAGCCGTCAGTGTATCCAATTTGCCGTTGAGTGTGACCGTCATTTGCTTTTTGCTCTTTGTGATTTTGATGTCCATAAAAAATCCTCCGTATCTTTTTATCCCATCATACACCAACAAATGCCGCCTGTCAATGAATGCGGAAGTACAATAATGCCGTTGCAAATCCGCTGTCAATATGCCATAATAAAGCCAATAACGAAAGAAAAGGTGATTTTATGTCAAAAAAATATAGGTGTTTTTTGTGGGCAACACTCCTGCTGACAGTCATTTTTTGTACTGTTCCGCTGACGGTTAATGCCGAAAACGAAAATAAAAATCTGCCCGAACCGCTCGATCCTTTCGGCAACGGCTTGCAATATTCCGTAGTCATCTATGACAATACCAACGGCTTGCCGACATCGGAGGCAAATGCCATTGCACAGACGGACGAGGGCTTTATCTGGATAGGCAGTTACGGAGGTCTTGTACGGTATGACGGCAATGTTTTCGAGCATATTTCACTTGAAAATATCACAGGGGTGAAATCTCTTTATACCGACAGTCAAAACAGGCTTTGGATCGGTTCGACAGATGACGGATTCGCCATGATGAAAAACGGCAGTATCCGTTATTGGAATGAAAGTAACGGATTTTCGGGTGGAGTCGTAAGAGCCGTTGCGGAAGATGAAAGCGGTTTTATTTATATTGCTACAAAAAAAGGCTTATATTTTGTGGACAGTGACCTGAATGTTGATACCGTCAATGATGAAAGAGTCTGTGAAAAAGCCATGTGCGACTTGAAACGGGGTATGGACGGACTTGTCTATGTGGTGGATAAGGAGGGATATGTCTTCACCATAAAAGATGCCGTGATACAGCAGTATAATTATTCCTTTTGCTCTGATCCTGTCAGTGTGCTGCCTTCTCCGGAACAGTCCGGATATGTGTATGTCAGTGACAAAACATTGAATTATTACGGTTCTTTTAATGCGGAAAGTTCCGAACTTTCCCTGAAAGACGTATCGGGAATTTCTCTTGATATAAGAAATATGGAATGTGCGGGCGGTATGGCATGGTGCTGTACGGGAACGGGCGTTTATGTCTGTGATCCCGACGCTGATCCGCAGTATCGGGAATTTCGGAATGTTTCCATGAATTCCGTCGGTCATGTCATGCAGGATTATCAGGGAAATTTCTGGTTTACGTCTTCCCGTCAGGGCGTTATCAAAATAATTCCCAATGTCTTTGACGATATTTATTATAAATACGGCATATCCGAAAATGTCGTAAATTCCACCTGTATCTATAAAAAATGGCTCATCGCCGCCACGGATACGGGGATTGTCTGCATTGATAAAGATGGAGCAAACTCCGGTCCCATTGTCGAAAAGATATATTATGACAATGAATTCTGGGATAATATGTCACAGGTTTCCGATAATTTTGTCAGTTTTTTTAATGATGTCCGTATTCGTTCCGTTTTCAGTGACAGCCGTGAACGGCTCTGGATCGCTACATGGACTAACGGGCTTTATTGTCTTGACGGCAAAACGCTTTATCAATACGATAAAACAGGCGATAATGCCCCTTTATCCTCGAATCATGCACGGATTGTCAGGGAAGCAAAGGACGGTTCTATCCTGATTGCCGAAGAGGGCGGATTTGAAATTATGAAAAACAAAAAAATCATAAAATCCTACGGCAGAGAAAACGGCATTGAAAATACAGATATTCTCTGTGTAGAGGAGGGCTTGAACAATGAAATTTATCTCGGTTTGAACGATGGCGGCATCTATATCATTGACGGATACGGCAATATCGAAAATATCGGTAAAAAAGACGGCTTGACTTCGGATTCCGTCATGAGTATCAAAAAAGACAGAACACGAAATGTTTTTTGGATTGTGACGGGAGATTCTATTGCTTACATGACGGAAAATCACAAAATAACAACTGTCACGAATTTTCCGTATCGGAATAATTTTGACCTTTTTCAAAACAGCAAGGATGAAATGTGGATATTGAGCAGCAACGGCATTTATGTCGTGCCGACATCACAAATGTTGGAGAATAAAGAGATAACCCCCGTTCATTACGGGACGGAAAACGGTCTGACACGGATTACTACTGCCAATTCTTTCAGTGAACTGACGGAAAACGGCGATCTCTATATTTCGGGCAATACAGGCATAACAAAAGTGAATATTGAAACGGCTGTGCAGGATACGCCTGAAATAAAAGCCGCCGTTCCCTGTATCGAGATTGACGGCAAAAAGCTGTATCCCGATGAAAACGGGAATTTCCATATTTCCTCTCAAGTTCGGAAATTGACGATTTACAGCCATGTTTTCAATTATTCGCCGGTGACACCGCAGATTTCCTATCGTCTGGAGGGCTTTGATAACCGATTTATCACCGTAAGCCAAAAGAATCTTATGCAGCCGGATTATACCAATCTCAGCGGCGGCAATTATCGCTTTGTCCTGAAAGTAACGGGCAGTAACGGAAAAGAATATACAACCGTTGCCGTTGATATCGTCAAGGACAGGGCATTTTATGAACAGATATGGTTTTATATCGTGCTTGTTGTTCTGGATTTGCTGGTAATCGCTGCTGTAGCATATCTCACATGGACGGCAAGAATGAAAAAACTCAGACAAAAACACAAGGAAGAAGTTGAAAAAGAACGTATCAACACCGAACTGCAGACGGCAAGCAAGATACAGACCGGTACCATGCCCGATCGGTTCCCACCGTTTCCCGACAGGACGGAATTTGACATTTATGCTTCCATGAATCCTGCCAAAGAAGTGGGCGGTGATTTCTATGATTTTTTCCTGACAGATCACGACCATTTGTGCATGGTAATAGCCGATGTTTCGGGTAAAGGCGTGCCGGCGGCTTTGTTTATGATGTCCGCAAAAATCATGATTTCGGATTTTGCCGAAATGGGAAAAAGTCCTGCCGAGATACTGACCGCCGTTAATGCCAAAATATGTGCCAACAATCCCGAAAAAATGTTTGTAACGGTATGGCTCGGTATCCTTGAAATATCCACGGGCAAATTGACGGCTGCCAATGCCGGTCATGAATACCCGATTCTGATGCAGCCTAACGGCAAATTTGAGATATTTCAGGACCATCATGATCCAATGGCAGGTTTTCTTAAAAGAATGAAATACAAAGAGTATCAGATGGAGCTGAAACAGGGTTCAAAGCTGTTTTTATACACGGACGGCGTACCCGAAGCAACCGACGAAAAAGAACAGATGTTCGGTATGGAAAGACTTCTTTCCGCACTGAATCAAGAAACCGATATTTCTTTGGAACAGACTTTTCAAAATGTCCGTAATGCCGTTGACGGCTTTGTAAGCGGTGCGGAACAGTTTGACGACCTGACCATGATGTGTATTGAATACAAAAAAGCACTGTAATCCATATTTCATAACTGTTTATCCGACCTGTAAACACAGAATTATCAACAGATAGCAGTCAATTTTCATACTTTGTGTCAGTTATCTTTCGTTTTACACATCATTTGACAGATAACTAACATATAGTATGATAATTGACAGTTGTGTTTTATTGGGGCTTATGTTATTCTATAATCACAGCGAGGGACAAAACCCAAACGAAACAAAAAATAAAAAAAACAAATACAAAGGAGATATCAGTTATGAAAAAGATAGACAACAATCAGGAGAAATCAGTTATGAAAAAGGCAGACAGCAATCAAAAGACAAAAAGAATGGCAATCACATTGGCATTATTGACAGCAATTTCATCGGGTGCTATGGCAGTAACTCCGGTAGCTGCAGCAGGATATACAGGCTCACAGATTGCCATAGAAAATGTCTTGGAGGCTGAACAGGAAGCAGAACAGGAAAATGAGGAATTTGAAGAAGTCGTTCTCCCCACAGCACCGACCGAAGAAAAAGGCAAGAAAAAAGATATCGGTTCCATTATGAACGATTTTATGCAGGATTCCGTTGAATCTCTCTTTGACTACGGCAAAAGCAAGCTCGGCGAAAAACTCCCCGATCTTTCCAAAAAGATATTCGACAGTATTCCCGTTGCCAACTACCTCAACAAAGTAGGCTTAGGAAAGAAAGTCGGCAAGTTGATCGCCAATTCTCTCGGTATCGCTCCCAAGTCGGATCAGCCCTCTATGAAAGACATCAGCGAACAGCTTAAGGAACTCAGCGACGAAATCAAAAAAGCCCAGGATAATATTAACAATCACGCCGATGATAATCTTTCCCGTGAAATCGATGCGATTGAGAATATCACAACGGTCAGCACTTACAAAACCGGTATGCAGCAGCTTGCCAATTCGTTCAGAGATGCTCAGAATAAACTGCAGGAAGTAAAGGACGCTCCCGAACAGGATCAGCTTGTTCAGATAGCTGCTCTGTGCGGCTCCAGCGAAGATTGGACGGCTGAAGGCAAACTGGTATGCTCTCTTACAAAAGTCGGTTCTTTCATCAGCGGAAGTGAAAACTTCATCTCAGAGAGAAATTTCTATGAAGCTCTCTATTACCTCGCAGTAAATCACGGTGCAGTCTTCTCGGGACAGGCTAAAAATGAAGTGGAAGCCTATGTAACCAAGACTCTTGAAACTTACATGGCTGCTTATGCGATTGCAACTGCTTCTCTCGATGCTCAGCAGACTCTCAGAGAAATCAAGGATTCCGAATATTATGAGGAATTCCTTGCCAGCCTTTCTCCCACAATGAAAGAAACCTGTAAGGGTATCGTATCCAACAGGTATGAAATTACTTCCAAGAAAAAAGAACTCGGCAGACTCCTCATAGATGCGGAAGGCAACGGCTCTACATTCACTGTTCTCGGACAGTATCAGGATTTCGTTGACATGAGCAGCGGTATATTCATCTCCAGAGACGGTCAGTTCACCACAGAGAAGAAAGATGTTGTCATCAGTACGGCAGCCATTACCAGTGATGACAGTGTTTCGGGTGCAAGCAATGCCGCCTACACTTCCCTTTACAACAGCTGGTCAAATGCACTGGATTTCGAGCAGGTCATCAAATATGCCAAGACCTATAAGAAATCCATTGCGGAAGTACTTCAGGACGCAAACTTTGAGATACCCGCCGATACAAAATATCTGCTTGCAGACGGCAAAGTATCAAAGACAAATGGAACTGATAAAACGGGCGATGCCGGCAGTACGATCCGTTCGGACGGACGTGGCGGTTCATACGGTGATTCATGGTATAACGAGATATACAGCGTTCAGGCTTATGACATTTTCAGCAAAAACATCAAGCCCGAAACGGTCGTTATAAAGAAAGTACAACAGCGTAAGCACTGGGTAAACAGCAAATCAACCAGCGTTGATCCCCGTATCGTAGAACGTTCGACAATCAATTTCCTTACCATGTGTGAAAAAACAGACACTTCTGTTTCGGCAATCGGCAAATTGACAAACAAGGGTACCGAAAATAAATATATCATCAGCAGCGGTGAATATAAGCTCACTTCCAATCTGAGCATTGCCGATTCTATCTCCGTTGCATCAGGCACAAAGGCAACACTCGACCTTAACGGCTTTGCACTCAACTGCACAGACAACAGTCACTCTGCCATTACGGTGGAAAGCGGTGCAGAACTCACCATTATCGACAGCAGCAACGGCAAAGGCAGCATAAAGGGCTATAATTCAGCCAAGGGGGGTGTCGTATTCGTAAGCAAAAATGCAAAATGCACACTCAAAGGCATCAAGGCAGAGGGCAGTGCCTCTCTTGAGGGCGGTGTAGTCCGCAGTGAAGGCAATCTCACAGTGGAAAACTGCACGTTCAACAACTGCGGTGCTACAGGTAACGGCGGTGTTATTGCAAACTTCGGTTCTGCAAAAATCAGTCATACAAAGTTCACCAACAACAAGGCAGGCGAAAAGGGCGGCGTTATCTACAATTCAGGCGATTGTGAGATCGATAACTGCACATTCGCCAAAAATCAGGCAGCTGACGGCGGTGCAATCTACAACCAGACAAACAGCACAATCAAGGCAACATTTGTTGAGATGAGCGAAAACCAAACTACCAAGAACGGCGGCGGTGCTGTGACAAACCACGGCAAACTCACAATGGAAGCCTACTTTAAGCTCAATAATAACACGGCATCAGGTAACGGCGGTGCCATTTGGACAAACGGTGACGCTTATCTCGCAAACGGCACTATAGAAGCCAACAAAGCCAATTCAGACGGCGGTGCTGTCACAGTAGCAGGCGGTTCTCTTGAAATCCATGACTTGTATATAGCCAATAACCAGGCTGACGGTCACGGCGGTGCCATCAGAAATAAATCCGAAAGTGCAACCGTAAAGGTTTATGACACCAACTTTGCGAACAACACGGCAAACGGTGACGGCGGTGCCGCAAGCATCCATGGCAAGAATGAGTTCCATAACTGCAAATTCTATGGCAACACAGCAGGCAATAAGGGCGGTGCCCTCGACATCACAGGCTCATCAAAGACCAATTTCTACGGCTGTAACATCCACAGCAATACAGCCCCCAAAGGCAGTGCCATCCGCTATGCCAGCGGTGCAAAATACAACTTCTACGATAACACACAGGTTATAGGCACCATATATTGATAAATAGTGATTTCTCTATAAAAAACAGTCTGCCGAAAGACAGGCTGTTTTTGTTTTGCCATCCGCTTTAAAATGCTCTCAGACGCACGTAGAACGCTCTCAGCAGCGTTTAAACGGCTTAGGAGTATAATTTATACCCCTAAGCCCTATACCCCCTCAAAATCGCCGTATTTTGAGCCTGACACGCAATCTGAAAAATATTGAAATAAAAGACCGTTTAATTTACTATTATTTTATAATCTATTTTGTCCTTGTTACTGTTTGATTTTGATATTTTTTTTAATACGTTCAATTTGATATTATATAAACCAAATTAAATTGTTTGACACTTGACAAATTCGTTCAAATGCTATACAATGAATTTAGAAAGGAGTTGGTAATATGTCACAGACAGCACAGGTTAGTTTTCGCATTGACAAAGATGTAAAACAAAAGGCAGAAAGTGCATTGAACGATATGGGACTTACTATGTCAGCAGCAATTACTGTTTTCTTAAAGAAAATAGGCAGAGAACACCGTATCCCCTTTGAAATTTCAGCAGATCCATTTTATTCTGAAAGCAATATAAACTACCTGAACAAGGTTATTGACGGCATTGAGGATGGAACAAGACCTCTTGTAGAGCATAATCTGATTGAGGTTGACGAAGAATGAAATTAAAATGGGATGAAGATGCTTGGAATGATTATCTCTACTGGCAAACACAAGACAAAAAGACATTGAAAAGGATAAACGCTATCTTAAACGATATAATGCGAAGTCCATTTGATGGTATCGGTAAGCCGGAACTTCTAAAATATCGCAAAGGCTATTGGAGCAGACGCATAGATGAAACAAACCGAATTGTGTATAAAATAGAGGACGATACCGTAGTGATAGCCGCTGTTAGAGGACACTATGATGATTAAAAAATGAGCAAGGCAATAAAACAGCCTTGCTCATTTTCGTTAACATGACTACCTTTTTTTCCAAATCGTTGTCAGAAAGTCTTGACAAAATTAAAATAATATATTACAATAAAATATGTAATATATATATATTACTTAAATAGGGGGGATTGTTATGAAATTAAAAAAAATCAGCTTAACAGTAGACTATCTGAATGCCCTTGCTAATGCGAATTTGGGTACATACCATTATAAAGTTTTGCTCCTGCT
>ONIF01000144.1 GCA_900317795.1 uncultured Eubacteriales bacterium
TCCAAAATCAATGGCATAGCCGGACGGTGCTGATGAAAATTTTGCAACTGCTTCATCAATAACCGAACCGTCAAAATGATAATGCCAATCTCCACGATAAAACCTCACCCCAAGAATTTTTCCGTAACGGACAAATACTCTCCATTCAGCAAGCAAATTGATAACTTCACTGCACAACACTTCTGTATTTTCCGCACTGTCACCACATCCTATAAGGTCTTTTGGACTTCTGACAACAATTCCTGTAAATTTTTTATCTTCTATCGGTTTTACAAAAACAGGCCATAATTCAGGTCTTGAATTGATTGTATTGATGTTTGATGTCCATACTTTTCTTTTTAAAAACGGGTATAATTCTTTTGGATAATCCATTTCGGGAGTAATGATTCCAAAATCATACAATCTGTTTCTTACTGTATCAACATATCCCACAACAACATCTTCTTTATTGCTGGTTTTAAGTTCTTTGTATGTATGGAAAAATACTGTTTCAAATCCCATTTTATAAAATCCCTGGTATGCATTGAAAAAGTTATAATTGCATGGCAAATACTTCTTTGATGACTGTATAAACACTTTCATACTCCACACCTTTTACCTTTCAAAAATCACATCCATAAGTCTGTAAAAATTGCGTATATTCTGATTGTCGGAAAGCCCCGATACCTGCCCGTCGCCTGCTTCAATTATCTTCCATGTACCGTCTGAAAGTTCCGCATAATCAACTGTATAAAACGGACTCGGCAAGTTTCTGTATTTTTCAATCAATTCTTTTGGCGGTTCGGGTGTATAACAGGGCTGTCCCGAATTTCTGCTTACTGTTGCAGTTTGATTATTCATATAAAACACTCTGTATTCATTCGTTTTACCGCCATACAATTTCAAATCAAGGTATTCTTTTATGCAAATCCCGCCTGTATATAATTCTCCTCTGTACTCCAAAAATTTTTTGACAAGCCCGTTAAACTCATCTTCCTCCATATCACTGCCGATACATTTCGGAAAATCCGTTCCTTTCACGGATTTCACATAGTCTTTTATCATAAATTGACTGAAAGTATTTTTTATTTCTTTCAAATCAACTTTTCTCACATCATTATAGACAAGCATTTTTGCGGTATTTTCCTCCAACTCGGGATATATATTCGGAAAAGAATGAAATTTTGCATATTCATTCGGTAAAGTCATAAGCTGAATATTTTTCTTTTGAAGTTCACGGTAAAAATTTTCATAAACTTTCGGTTTCATCATCCACCCTCTGTAAATCGCATTTTTCATTGTATCAACTTTATGATTTAATTTCATTTTTCTTTCAGCTATCCATTCGTCATAGGAAAAAAGCACTGTTTCAAAATTTCCGTTACTCAAAACAGCCTCATACTCATTTTTAAAACTTTCGTCAATTTTATTTATATCAAAGTAATCTGACGGAAAAAGTATCATTTTCATATTATAATCTCCTGTATCATTGCAAAAATTATATCAGTCTTTTTCATAATACACAATATCCATTCTGTCATTTATATTTTCAATCTTGCCTGTCTGATGATAACCTATTTTTTCATACAAATGCAAATTTCCCTTTTCCTGCAATATCGTATCAAGACTCCAATACTCTGCACCGTGAATTTTTTCAGCTTCCCTGATAGCGATTTGTGCATAACCTTTATTTCTGTATTCGGGCATGATCCAGATAGGAGATATGCGTTTCCTACTGCCGTCCTGTTTATCCAAAATACGAATCACCCCAACATTGACATTATCATCTGATATGAAATAATAGAAAGAACCCTGCATTTCATATTTTTCAATCATTCTTTTAAAGCTTTCACAAGCAGGACTTACACCATAGTCCTGATACTTTTTCAGCAAGTCACTGAATGCTTTTATCTGCATACGCCATATTGTTTCCATGTCACTTCTTGTTGCTTTTATCAATCTCACATTCATTATTATCCATCCTTATCAAATAAAAAATTATAGAACCGGAACAGAACCAGCCACATACAGAAAAATCCATAAACCCTGATAAATACAGGGTTTACGGACTATTTTCATTCATTTTCTGTTATTCCCACTCTATGTTTGAAACTATATATAGTATCTTTATATCCCATAAACACAATATATAGACCGTTTTTTCTTTATATTCCACCTGTTTCATGTCGTTTTATGACTTTTTGTAGATAAAATATAGATATGGGAGGTTTTTAATTTTTAAATTTATGGTGCTCATACACCTATGTTAATCATACTCTTTGCTTCAAAAGATAGACCAGAAATCCTGAATAAGCTGTTCTGTCATCAGAACCTGAAAGCTTATCTATGTACTTGTGTATAAATTCAGGTTTCCATGTCTTATCTTTTTTCTGATTCATTAACCGCATAAGAGTTTTCCATGCACTTACTCTGTTATTCAGAAGCTGACGGGAATTAAGATTCAGTATCTGATTCAGATCATCATCAAAATTTTCAGCACCGGCAGAGAAAGAAGATCTGATATAGCCCGACCTGTCATAGTAAATCGTATCAATATGTTCCTGCAAACGAGGATCAATATGCAGCAACTTATCCCCTTTCTTTACATCACAGGTCTGTTCTTCTTCCGGACAACCTCTTGTTGTATCACATACAGCAAACAGATTACGATAGTCAAGAGACAGGGACATATCCCCATTTGTTCCATTTCGTGGAATATAGTGTTCAATCGTAGAATTACTCATGCTGATGTTTGACATACAGTAAGCACACTTGTATCCTTGTTCTTCCAATAAAACTTGCTTTAATTCATCCTTTTCAGATGAAACCAATTCGTCATAATCTGATCGCCTGCTTTTTATCTTCCCGAAAATAGTCGGTACTCTTTGCTTTTTTACTATCCTTATCATAAGTCACCACTGAATGTTTCAAAGTCATAGGCTATTTTTGCATTAACAACATCCGTATTCTTTTCACCAAGCAAACCTGTCAATTCATCAAGAATATTCTTTGCCTTTTCAAAATCACGCCTGTCAAGACAATCGTTGAACTCTTTCAATTTACTTTCAATTTCGTCAGGTCTGTAACCTGCACCCATTATCTCATAAAGCACAGAATTGACATCCTTGCCATAGGCATCTCTGCCGTAATAATGACAGCCATCATTATCAAGCAGAATCAGATTGCTATTGATTGCCGATGAAATGATACTCGGTGAATGTGTTGTCACAACAAACTGCACTTTCGGGAAAATCTGCATCAAACACCTGAGAATGTTTTTCTGCCATAGCGGATGAAGATGCTGATCCACTTCATCAATCAGCACAATTCCAGGCGTCTTTTTCGTTACATTGCCAAGAAGCTGAGGGTTAAGCATAGCCATACGATAGGCTATATCTCCGACAAGACTTAATGTATTCTTGTAACCGTCACTCAGTTCACGGAAAGGCTGTTTTTGCTTATTGCCGTCTTTATCTATATAGACAATTTCCAATTCATCACTTTTCAGGCTATACCTGACATCAACATTTGAAGAAATCAGATCTCCGCTTTTATAACACTCAGCAATGGCTGTTCTTACTGCGGTAAGCTCAGGTATTTCGGTTTCCTCCTGAACCTGAATCATTGTCATTTTCTTAAACCACTTTATCATCAGTTTTTCATTTGACGATGCAGACAAACAGTCCACATATCCGCCAAAACGGTTGCTGATTTCTGATGCAATATCCGCCTGCTTTTCTTTTTTCTGTGCCCAGAGTCTGCCTGTTCCATAGTAAGATATTAACGGAAGGATGACATCCTCATTGCCATTCCTGATTTCTTTTTGTATATCAGAAGCAATGTTTTTTATCAGTCCTGCATCACCGTATGTTGTACTTCCGGATTCCGTATTCAGACTGCGAAGCCATGAAATATTCTCTCCGTTTACTTCTCCCTCACACTGAATTGTTACCGGAAACTGCGGCTGCCTGTCAGTTACGCTGCCTGTGTTTCTTGAAATATATCTTACATCGTTCTTTTTGATACCCGGAGACGGAACCGCCTCAATACCAAGAAAGAAACTTCCCACTCCAATAGCCAATGCTTCCAGAATCGTTGATTTACCTGCAGCATTGTTACCTGCTATAACATTCATCTGCGGAGCAAGCTCTATATTCAGTTTCTCGAATTTTCTGAAATTCTTTATGCTCATTTTTTCAATCATCATAACAACTACCTCTGAATGATTAGTTACAGTAATTATACCACAATTATATCTGAAAAGTACATAGCAGAACAATAATTTTCTGATGAATATCAGCAAATAATATATCACTGCTGTTTAACACGCCATATAAGCCATGTAAGCGTTCTTTTACTGTTACGAGTATAGTTCCCCCCTTTTCAGAATATAAAACGATTACAGGGCGTTCTGAGCAATGTGCATCTGTGGCTTGAGAAGTCACACATATTGTTCCCACCAAGTTTTGAGTTCCTCATAATCATCTATTACTGCTATTCTCCCGCCCGAACATACTTCAACCTTGTCAAAGTCAAACGGTATCATAGCATAGTCGCTGTAAACTGCACCTTTTTCAAAAGCAAATAATATTTCCACTGCCTCTTCACCGCACTCTTTCAGGCAGAAAACCTTATCCGGATAATACATTACATTCAGAACTGTTTTACAACTCGTTGACAGTTTGTCGGTATTCAAAACATCACCGTTAAAGCGTGATCGTATCTTGTATCTGCTGATCATTGCCGATGAATCAACATCTCTTATAATAACCTTTGCTCTGTCGTCCAACAAGAATGCAGTGTTCATATTGAAAAATAAATCGTTCAGCTCTACATACTCCTTATCTGTTGGAATGTCCTTTTTGTTTTTATATATTGTCAGCATACGAACACCTCCGGAAAAACACCGTATAACTCTTTATGTATTGATGTGTGATTAAAGATTTGCTTCATCTTATCTCTTACAGACAATCTGCTGTTATCAAGACCGCAAATATCATCACTCTGTCTGTCCTGCCAATCACAGCAGGAGTTGATCCAACACTCCCCTATCGAGCCTTTTGAAACTTCAAATCCTGTATTTCTTGTAAGATCAAACAGGAGCTTCGCAGATAGCTGTTCAACATTATGGTCTTTAAGATTCATATCATAGCTTATTAATTCCCTTGCGGTTTTATAGTTCCAATCATTTTTACAGAACATTTCTACAAGCCGATTTCGTGCATTGATTGCCGCCTGTCTTTTGATACGGAATTCATCTTCTGGTGCATAGATCCAATCAAGCAGATATTCAAATTCAAGCAGCAGGTATTCAAAACAAACAAAATCCACCAAATATATATTTTTCTTTGACATGGCATATTGCTGTAGTCTTTTTCTCTCTGAAACAAGCTGCAGATTGTCAAACGAATTATCCAGAACAATGATATAACTTCCGGATTCATCATCCAGAGTCTTTACAGCCTTTATCAGTTCACTGTTGTTTTTCTTGCTTTGAACAACCACTTCCGGAAAGAGCTGCT
>ONIF01000095.1 GCA_900317795.1 uncultured Eubacteriales bacterium
AACCCTTCCTCCATGGCAAGAGCCTTTGTCAAGCCGATAATGCCTGCTTTTGCAGCGGAATAATGCACTTCGCAAGAGCCTCCGACCTGCCCCCACATGGAAGAAATATTGATAATTCTGCCGAAGTGCTGACGTATCATATATGGGAGGGCTTCACGACAGCAGAAAAATGCACTGCTCAGATTTGAGGAAATCATATTATTCCAGTCATCGTCTGTAATGTCGGTAAAAAGCTTTGTTTGAGCAATTCCCGCATTGTTGACAAGAATGTCAATACCCGAAATTTCGGAAAACATTCTTTTCACTTCATCTGATTTTGACACATCAGCTTTTACAAGTTCAACAGAATAATTTTTCAGTTCGTCAAGCAGGGCAAGAGCGGATTTTTCCGACTTGTTGTAATTGATATATACATGACAGCCTTTTTTGGCAAAGAGCCTTGCAGTTTCCGCACCGATACCCCTTGACGAACCTGTAATTAAAACTTTTTTCATGCTTTTTTAAGTACGCTGACGATTTTACCGACAAACATTTCATGCCAATCGCCTTTGGAATAGCTTTTTTCAATGATAGATTTGTCAATAAAGCAGTCGGAAGTCATTTTCTGCTTATAGATTTTTTTGCAGACAAGGACAAGTTCCGCCTGTTCAAAATAGGTGATATTTTCGTCATGCACGGGAGTAAGACCTGTTGCAGAGATTTTATCAACATCTCTGCCCGAGTTAGTACCGCAGAATGCAAGTTCTTTCATAAATTTTCCATTGAAGAAAGAGAGGGTATAATATTCGCTGTTGTCCATGAATTCGAGGGTATATCTTGAATCACGGATAAAAGTGAAAGCAACATCTGTATTCCAGAGTACGCCTACACCGCCCCAACTTGCTGTCATGGTATTGAATTTGTCTTTGTCGCCTGCCGTGACAAGCATCCATTCATTGCCGATTTTTGAAAAGAAGTTGTCGTTAAGTTCGGTAGTATCAATTTTTTTAAACATATATAAGACCTCCAAAGAAATTATTATAAATAATTATATCACACTTTTAAAGAAAATAGAAACATTTTTTATTGCATTATGCAGTAGTCAAACCATATATCGCTGATAGAGTAGTCATTCTGACTTGAATATATTTTGAATTTTATATTTGAATTCACATTGACGTTTTCCGAAAAGTCTATTTCAAATAAGCTTGATGTTTTAATGTCAGTGGTGTCAAATTCGCAGAAATAATCAAATTGGTCATCTACGGAAATATCTATTCTGCTTATGCCTTTTTGGAAAAGATAGATTTTTGAACAATCTTTCTTATTTGATTCTGAAAAGACAATCGTATGATATTTTATGACAGAATGCTGAAACTCCTGTTTTGTATTGACATCTCCGTCTAATAAGTCGGAAGAGCCTTTTTTGTTATCTACGGTCAGCTTTGAAAATATAAGTTTTTCATCAGTGTCAACCCATTTTTCTTCGGGGGGAGAGGAAAGCTTTTTGGAGTACAATTCTATCATTGAACCGACTTGATATTCCTGAGTGTAAACCTTTGAAAAATAGAAACTGTCATTTATGCCGATTTGATAGTATATTACAAAGCTGTCATCTTGGGTATCTTCTTTTTTCACGGTTATGCCGTCTTGAGTATAAAGCAGTCCGTTTTTTGAAGGCAAAGTGCCGTCAAGTGTATAACGTATTGTGAAAGGGGAAGTTGGATATGCGTGGATAATTGAATTTACGGAAGTAGTCTTGCCGAAGTCAAATTTTGCAATGTCCGAAAAATCCATTGAACTGTATATTGAAATTGACGATTCAATCAAGCCGATAATAAATGCAAAAATAGGAAGAAGCATTTTTGCATTTTTCTTTTTTCCGCCTAATGCAAGAAAAATGCAGTACAGCAGTGAAATAATCATAATTCCGATTGTTATTACCGAAAAATAGAAAATAGCCATTTTTACACTTCCCTTTTTTAAAAAAATTATGATATAATTATATATTTTATGAAAATAAAAGTCAATGCTGTATGAAATGAATAATATTCATTGATTTATGCATAAATGTATAAATATTTGAGTGGAACGGGTTTGAAAATATTGATTTAGGGGTTAAAAGTGCAATATCAAAGGAATTTAAAGTGGAAATATGTTTGTAAAATGTATAAAATATAGGGAAAATTTAAATAAAATCTGTTACTTAATGAACAAAAAACGTGTTTCTTGAATAAATATTCATAAAACACTTGATTTTATGCAAAAAACGTGTATAATAGATATTGCAATTAAAAAGTTTACGGAGGTTTTTAAAAATGGGCGATATAAAAAAAGTAGTTTTGGCATATTCGGGCGGTCTTGATACATCAATCATCATTCCTTGGCTGAAAGAAAACTATGACAACTGCGAAGTTATTGCAGTATCGGGTGATGTCGGACAGGGTACAGAGCTTGACGGTCTTGAAGAAAAGGCTCTTAAAACAGGTGCGTCAAAACTCTATATAGAAGATTTGAACAAGGAATTTATTGAAGAATACGTATTCCCGACAATCAAGGCTGACGCTGTTTATGAAAGTAAATATCTTCTCGGAACATCTTTTGCAAGACCTATCATTGCAAAGCGTATCGTTGAAATCGCTCTTGCAGAAGGTGCGGACGCTATTTGTCACGGCTGTACGGGTAAGGGAAATGACCAGGTGCGTTTTGAACTCGCTATAAAGGCATTTGCTCCCGATATGAAGATAATCGCTCCGTGGAGAGAATGGAATATCAAATCCCGTGATGAAGAAATAGATTATGCAGAGGCACACAACATTCCTCTTAAAATAACAAGAGAAACTAATTATTCAAAAGACAAGAATATATGGCATATATCCCATGAGGGACTTGACCTTGAAGATCCTGCAAATGAACCCATGTATAACAAAGAGGGCTTTTTGGAGTTGGGCGTATCACCCGAACAGGCTCCCGATAAACCCACTTATGTAACAATTTCATTTGAAAAGGGTGTCCCGGTGGCAGTTGACGGTGAAAAACTCGGTGCAGTTGAGATTGTAAAGAAACTCAATCAGCTTGGCGGAGAAAACGGTATCGGCATTGTTGACCTCGTTGAAAACAGATTGGTAGGCATGAAGTCCAGAGGCGTTTATGAAACTCCGGGCGGAACTATCCTCTACCATGCACATAACAAGTTGGAAGAAATCACTCTCGACAGAGATACATACCACTTCAAACAGCAGGTAGGCTTGCGTTTTGCAGAACTTGTTTACTTCGGACAGTGGTACACACCTCTCAGAAAGGCTCTTTCAGCATTTGTTGACTCAACTCAGGAAACTGTTACAGGTGATGTAAAACTTAAACTTTACAAAGGCAATATCATAGATGCAGGCGTAACTTCACCGTATTCACTCTATGACATGGACATTGCAACATTTGATGAAGATGAGGTTTACAACCAGAAGGATTCAGCAGGATTTATCAATCTGTTCGGACTTCCGATAAAAGTTCAGGCAAAGAAAAATCTTATCAAAGAGTAATTCTTGACTGATAAAAACAGAGATTATTCAGGGCGAACAATGGGGAAAAAATCATTGTCCGCCTTGATGTTGTTTAACAAGGAGTGAATAATGGTGAAACTTTGGGCAGGACGTTTCTCAAAGGAGATAGACAAGAAAACAAATGATTTCAATTCGTCAATATCATTTGACAGCAGAATGTATCGTGAAGATATAGAGGGCAGTATGGCTCATGCCGAAATGATAGGCGAATGCGGAATTATCGAAAAAAGCGAATCTCAGGCAATTATAGAGGGCTTGAAAGGCATACTTGCCGATATTGACAACGGCACTTTACAGATTGACCCGAATGCCGAAGATATACATACTTTCATAGAGGGTGAACTCACTCAGCGTTTGGGGCAGACGGGAAAGCGATTGCATACAGCAAGAAGCCGTAATGACCAGGTTGCCGTTGATATTCGTTTATATCTTAAAAAAGAAGTGCAGAATATCAAGGCACAAGTTAAGGAGTTAATCGGAGTTATCTGCAATAAAGCGGAGGAATATGCAGGGGCGGTCATGCCGGGATATACGCATTTGCAGAGAGCACAGCCTATCACATTCGGACATCATTTAATGGCTTATGCTGAAATGCTTTTGAGAGATGTTGACAGGCTGGAATGTGCATACAGACACATGGACGAAATGCCTTTGGGAAGCGGTGCATTGGCAACTACGACATATCCCATTGACAGAACTATCACGGCAAAACTGCTCAATTTCGACAGGATTTCGCAAAACAGTCTTGACGGTGTTTCCGACAGGGACTTCTGTATGGAGTTGGCAAGCGTGCTTTCCATTATAATGGTACATCTTTCAAGATTTTCGGAAGAAATTATCATGTGGTGTTCATGGGAATTCAAATTTGTAGAGCTTGATGACGCATTTTCAACAGGTTCGAGTATCATGCCTCAAAAGAAAAATCCCGACATAGCGGAATTGGTAAGAGGAAAATCGGGCAGAGTATTCGGTGATTTGATGACACTTCTCACAGTGATGAAAGGAATAGCCCTTGCATATAACAAGGATATGCAGGAGGACAAAGAGGCGATATTTGATGCAGTTGATACGGTAAAGATGTGTTTGACGGCATTCACGCCCATGATTGATACAATGAAAGTTCTCACGGACAACATGAGAAAAGCCGCTGCAAATGGCTTTATCAATGCAACGGATTGTGCGGATTATTTGGTGAAAAAGGGCTTGCCGTTCCGTGACGCTTACAAGGCAACAGGCACTCTTGTAGCAATCTGCATAGAGAAAAAGACAACTCTCGAAGAATTGCCGATAGAGGAATATAAGAAAATATGTGATATATTTGACGAGGGAGTATATGAAGCAATTTCGCTTGAAAACTGCGTGAATGGCAGAAAGGTCATAGGAGGACCTGCAAGCGAGAACGTCAAAGCACAAGTAAAACGAGTTCAATTAGCAATTAGCAATTAGCAATGTGCAATTATTTGTGAAAGCAGTTTTAAAGGAGAAAATGAAAATGAAAATAAAAGCAGGAATAATCGGTGCAACAGGTTATGCAGGTGCAGAGCTTGTAAGAATACTCCTTACACATCCGCAGGCTGAAATTGCGGCTATAAGCTCAGTAAGCTTTGAGGGAAAGAAATTAAGTGAAGTATATCCGTCATATAAAAGTCTTTGCGACATGGAGTGCGGTACACAAGAAGAAGTTGTTGCAAAGAGTGATGTCATATTTGCGGCACTTCCGCACGGACTTTCACAGGAATTAGCCGCTGAATGTGATAAACAGGGAAAAGCATTCATTGATTTGGGGGCGGATTTCCGTTTAGAAAGTGAAGATGAATATAAAGAGTGGTATGGCTGTGAATTTCTTGATAAAGATTTGCATAAAAAAGCCGTTTACGGTTTGCCCGAGCTTTTCAGAGAGAATATAAAGGGTAAGAAAGTAATTGCCAATCCGGGTTGTTATACAACGGGTGCACCGCTGGCACTTGCCCCCGCTGTTGTCAATCATCTTGTAAGTACTGACGGAATTATCATAGATTCCAAATCGGGTGTCACAGGTGCAGGCAGAAAGCCTAATCAAGGCAATCACTATCCCGAATTGAACGAGGGATTTCACGCTTATAAAGTGGCAAATCACCGCCATACACCCGAAATTGAACAGACACTTTCCAAACTTTCCGGAAAGAATGTAAAAATTACATTTGTACCTCACTTATTGCCCGTTAATCGTGGTATCATTTCAACTTGCTATGCAAGACTGAATGAGGGCGTTACCAAAGAGCAAATCAGAAAGGCTTATGAAGATTTCTACAAAGACGAGTTTTTTGTAAGACTGTTGCCCGACGGTGCAAACGCTGATATTCACAATATAAAATATTCCAATTTCTGTGACATATCGTTGCACGTTGACGAGAGAACAGGCACTTTTATAGCAATTTCGGCTATTGATAACATGGTAAAAGGTGCGGCAGGTCAGGCTATTCAAAATATGAATATCATTTTCGGATTAGATGAAAAGACGGGCTTGGTAATAGTTCCCCCTGCATTTTAAGAGAGTGGAGCATATTTAGTGTGAAGAGTGGAGAGTTGGGAGTGGAGCAAGTGCAAGTTCCAACTTTTCATAATAAAACAATTTTTTGAAAAAAGTGGATTTTTGAGAATTTTGTGGAAAGCGGAAGTAACTCCACTCTCCACTCTCAACTCTCCACACTGTAATAGAGTGGAGTTTGGAGAGTGTAGAGTGGAGCGGCTGCAAACACCGATTTTTTCTGAATTTCACGTTAAAAAATAAGTGGATTTTTGAGAATTTTGTGGAAAGCGGAAGTAACTCCACTCTCCACTCTTAACTCTCCACTCTGTATGAAACGGAGGATAAAAATTATGGCATATAAATTTATAGATGGTTCTGTAACGGTGGCAAAGGGTTTTAAAGCATCGGGGATTCACTGCGGTATCAGAAAGAATAAGACAAAAAGGGATATTGCTTTGATATACAGTGAAGTAAAATGCACGGCGGCGGCAGTTTATACGACAAATCTGGTGCAGAGTTCTCCCATTACCGTGACAAAGAAAAATCTGGCAGACGGCTACGCACAGGCAGTTATTGTCAACAGCGGAAATGCCAATACCTGCAATGCAGACGGCATTGAAAAAGCTGAAATGATGTGTCAGCTTGTTGCGGATAAGCTGGATATCAGTGCGGAAGATGTTATTGTAGGCTCAACGGGCGTTATCGGACAGATATTGCCGATAGAGCCTATTGCAGAGGGCATGGCACAGCTTGTCAGCGAGTTGGATAACACGCTTGAAAGCGGTACAAATGCGGCAGAGGCTATTATGACAACGGATACTGTTAAAAAAGAAGTAGCCGTTGAAACCGAAATTGACGGTAAAATTGTAAAGATTGGCGGCATTTCCAAAGGCAGCGGAATGATACACCCCAATATGGCAACAATGCTTTGCTTTGTGACGACAGATGCAAAAATATCCGCTGAGATGATTCAAAAAGCCGTCAAGACAGCGGCAGACTGTACATTTAATATGGTAAGCATTGACGGAGATACATCTACCAATGATACTCTTGCAGTAATGGCTTCGGGACTTGCAGGAAATACGGAAATTACTTGCGAGGGCGAGGACTATGATAAATTTGTAGAGGCACTTACAGCAGTTTGCAAAGGCTTGTCCAAAATGATGGCAAAAGACGGTGAAGGTGCAACGAAATTG
>ONIF01000366.1 GCA_900317795.1 uncultured Eubacteriales bacterium
TTATACTTGGAAATATCTTGATGAACTTGAATAAAAATCGAATGAATACAGGCTTTAAAGACACAGTTTCGGCTGTGTCTTTTTTGATTTACTGGGACACGGTGTCCCAGTTGGGAGGTTTTACGATGATAAAAGTAAAGGTAACGAAAAATATTATGAACAAGAATACTGGCTTTCTCAATTTGAGCATTCCTCAAATGATTGCAGGACTTGTCGGTGTGGCTGTCGGTTTAGGCACTTTCTTTCTTCTGAAAGATTATCTTGACATAAACGGTCTTATGTGGATTATCCTTTTGGAAATGATAGTTGTTATCGGGTTTGGCATTGTGAGAATTAACGATATGAACTTGTTTACCATTATGATAAAGTCCCTTAAAGGTGTGGACAAAAGACCATATTCAAATAAAAAAGGAGTGTTTGATGACGATGAATTCTCTATTTTCTAAAAAGGACAAATCCCCGTTCAAAACGACAACACAACTGCCGAAAACGGCACAAGATACAATACCGTTCATTGAAGCATACGACAACGGACTTTTTCTCGTTGATGAAAACAAATATACTTTGATATTCGCCTTTGAGAATATCGACTATGTGCTGATAAGGGACAAGGAACAGACGGAAAGTTACAACAAGTATATGAAACTGCTGAACAGTCTGCCGTCCGATATAAATTATCAGGAATTTATGATGAACACGGAAGTTGATGTTGATGTACTGAAAAAAGCTGTCATTCCTCCCGAAACTGCTAAAAGGTTCGGAAAAGAATTGTATGACGATTACTGCAATGTTATGAATTACTACATCAATGAAACTGCGGAGGGCAGTTCTAAAAAAATAATGCTGATAGCTATGAGTTTTATGCCCGAAAACAGAATTGACAATGTAAACGTCCTTTTCCGTTATTATCACGAAATGCAGACGTATTTCCAATCTATGAAAAGCGATACAAGGCAGTTACAGCCTATGGAAGTCTTTTCAATCCTGCATAAATTCTATCATCAATTTGATGATGTGGATTTTCTTCTGCCGAAAAACTTTCTTTCAAGAGGTCATCGCATAAAAGACTATATTGCACCGTCAATGTTTGCTTTCAAGGCAAAGGAAATTGAAATAGGTACTCAATTTACAAGAATAATGTTTGTCAGAAGATACGACAGAACTCTTGACGATACTTTCATATCGGATTTGCTTGACAATAATGAAAAAATAGCTGTATCAAAACAGGTCAGGAAGATAGAAAAAGGTGAAGCAAATGACTTGATACGGAAGAAAATCTTTGACTTGCAAGGCAGAATACAAAGGCGAAAAGAGAAAAACTATAAATCGGGTACTGACTTCATACCTTTTGCATATCAGGAAGCGTTACAAGAGTTAGAGGACTTGCAAAATCAGTTATCGGACACTAACTGCGAATTGTTCAAAATCGGTGTATTCATTGCTCTGACGGCTAAAACCAAAGAGGATTTGGAAACGCTGACACAGTATATCAGAAATAAGGCTATGAAACATCAAGTAACTGTTGATGTGCTTACAAGGCAACAGGAAAAAGGTCTGACAAGCGTTTTGCCGTTTGCAAATAATCAGTTCACGAAAAAGAATAACAGCATTTGTACTTATCTTTTGTCGGACGCTTCGGCTGTTCTCCTGCCGTTCTCTACTATTAATCACTTTTCTGAAAACGGCACTTGTTACGGTATCAGTATCAACTCTATAACAAGGTCATTGATAGTGCTTGACAGAACTTCGGAAATGAATTCTAACGGCTTTGTGCTTGGCACTTCGGGTTCGGGTAAATCTATGTTTACCAAATCCGAAATACAGGATATTGTTATGAAACACCCTAATGATGAATTTATCGTTATCGATCCCGAAAATGAATACAGGGCAATATGTGAAAAATTGGGCGGTGAAATGCTAAAAATATCTCCGTCAAGCAAGACGCATTTCAACTTATTTGATACGGATTTGTCATATTCGGAAGATGGTATCGGTGCGGTTGCGATGAAGTCACAGTTTATTATGTCCATTATCGAAACTGCCAAAGGTATGGCACTCACATCAAATGAAAAATCCGTCATTGACCGTTGTGTCAGAATGCTGTATCAGCAGTTCACATCGGCAGGCGGTGATAAAGAATATCTTCCTACGCTGAAAGATTTTTACAATCTGCTTTTGACACAGCCCGAACAGGAAGCACACGACATAGCAATTACGATAGAATTATATGCAACAGGTTCTTTTGATGTGTTTGCACACAGAACAAACGTGAATATCAATAAGCCGTTCTTGGTGATAGATATATTTGAAATGGGCGAACAGTTGAAGGCGGTAGGTATGCAGATTATTCTTGAATACTTATGGCAGAGAGTTATTGAGAATAAGAAAAAAGGTAAGCGTACTTGGATATGGATAGATGAGTTTTCATACTTTTTCACGGACGGTGAGG
>ONIF01000016.1 GCA_900317795.1 uncultured Eubacteriales bacterium
CACCACCCGACTGGAGCAAATGCTGAAAAGCAGCCTTGAGGAGATACGCAGAAATATTGATATAATTGACGAGAAAAATATAAAAGTATATCGTTCAGATGTTATAAATGAGAGTATAAAGGAAATATTGAAAGAACTCGGCAAACTTGATGAAATAATATAATTATGCATTATGCATTCTGAATTATGAATTGATAAAGGGGTGTGAGAGATGGCATTTGAGGGATTATCGGAGAAACTCAGTGCGGCTTTCAAGAAACTGAGGAATAAGGGAAAACTGACCGAAAGTGATGTAAAGGACGCTATGCGAGAAGTAAGACTTGCACTTTTGGAAGCAGATGTAAACTATAAAGTTGCAAAGGACTTTACAGCAAAGGTGACGGAACGTGCAATAGGTGCAGATGTGATGGAAAGTCTTACGCCTGCACAAATGGTTATTAAGATAGTAAACGAGGAACTCACAGCATTGATGGGTTCGGAGGAAACAAGGATAAATTTTGCAGGAAAACCGCCTACAATCATCATGATGTGCGGTTTGCAGGGTTCGGGTAAGACAACGCATAGTGCAAAATTGGGTAAAATGCTGAAAAGGCAGGGACACAGACCTTTGCTTGTTGCGTGTGATATATACAGACCTGCTGCTATTGAACAGTTGAAAGTGGTAGGAAATCAGGCAGGCGTGGCAGTATTTGAAATGGGACAGGAAAATCCCGTGACGATTGCGGAAAGTGCCGTAAAACACGCAAAGGATTATGGAAATGATATTGTAATACTTGATACGGCAGGACGTTTGCACATAGATGAAAAACTCATGAATGAGTTAAAAGAAGTGAAAGCGGCTGTAAATCCCGATGAAATATTACTTGTGGTTGATGCAATGACAGGTCAGGACGCAGTAAACGTGGCAAAGTCGTTTGACGAGCTGCTTGACATAAGCGGTTTGATACTCACAAAGCTTGACGGTGATACAAGGGGCGGTGCGGCACTTTCCGCAAAGGCTGTAACAGGTAAGCCAATCAAATTTGCGGGTATCGGTGAAAAGCTTGATGATTTGGAGGTATTCCACCCCGACAGAATGGCATCAAGAATTTTGGGCATGGGCGATATTCTGACATTGATAGAAGATGCCGAAAATCGTCTTGACCAGAAAAAAACAGAGGAAATGGCACGCAGGTTTCAGCAGAATAAATTTGACATGAACGACTTGTATGAGCAGCTTCAGCAGATAAAAAGAATGGGACCGATAAAGGGCATATTGTCAAAGTTGCCTGATTTGGGCGATAAAATAAAAGATATGGACTTTGATGACAGGCAGATGGACAGAATAGGTGCTATGATTTCATCAATGACGAAGCAGGAAAGGGAACACCCGGATATCATCAATCCGTCAAGGAAACGCAGAATAGCAGCCGGCAGCGGAATGAAAGTGGAAGATGTGAACAGGCTGATGAAGCAGTTTGCGGAAATGCAGAAGTTCATGAAAATGCTGAATGCAAAGGGCAAGAACGGCAAAAGAAAGCATATACCGACATTACCGGGACTTGGAGGAGTGAATATGGGGGCAGGAATGCCACTCAATCCCGCAAGGCTTGATAATAAGAATAAAAAGAAGAAAAAGAAAAGATAACAAAGTTTTCAGCGGTGCAGAGCCGATGAGATATATATTAAATTTTTTTGGAGGTAAATAAAATGGCAGTAAAGATCAGACTTCGCAGAATGGGTGCAAAAAAGACACCTTTTTATCGTGTAGTAGTGGCAGACTCAAGGTATCCCCGTGACGGCAGATTTATAGAGGAAATAGGAACATATAATCCTCTTGTTGAGCCGTCAGAGTTTAAAGTTGACGTGGAAAAGACAAAGAAGTGGATAGCAAACGGTGCACAGCCGACAGATACAGTCAAAGCACTTCTCAAGAAAAATAATATCATCTGATTGAGGTAATTTTGCAATGAAAGAGCTTTTGGTATCCATCGTAAAGGGACTTGTTGACGACCCGTCAGCGATTGAAGTAACGGTTGACGAAAAAAATGAAGAGGGTATCATAGTATATCATCTTCATGTCAGCGAGAACGATATGGGCAGAGTAATCGGCAAGCAGGGCAGAATTGCTAAGGCAATCCGTACTGTAATGCGTGCCGCTGCCGCAAAAAATGACGAGAAAATTCAGGTCGAAATTGAATAAACTCTCATTTTTATTAAAAATCAACAAAATTGCATTGGGAGAGGTCTGAAAGTTTGGACTTCTCCTTTTTGCATTTTGGTGTATAATGTAATAGGAGGAATTAAAATGAAAAAGCAGTTTTTGGAAGTAGGAAAGATAGTCGGAACACATGGTTTAAAAGGCGAAGTCAGGGTAGAGGCATGGTGTGACAGTGCCGATTTCCTTTGCAGATTTAAAAGACTGTATAAAAAAGATGGTACTGAGATGAAAGTTGTTTCGTCAAAGGTGCATAAAAACATGGGAATAATTTTATTTGACGGAGTAACGAGCGTGGAGCAGGCTGACACAATGCGTGGAATGGTGCTTTATATGAATCGAGATGATGCAAGACTTCCGAAAGGTACTGATTTTGTGCAGGATTTGATTGGCTTGAAAGTTGTTGATGTTGATAACGGCACGGAATATGGAGTGATAACTGATGTGATAAAGACGGGTGCAAATGACGTTTATCAGGTGGAGAAAGACGGCAGGGAATATTTTGTGCCTGTAATACCCGATGTTGTAAAGGAAAAGGATATAGACAGCGGATTTGTAAAAATATTTGCAATGAAAGGCATATTTGAAGATGAGGATTGATATAATAACGCTGTTTCCCAAGATGTGCGAGGGATTTTTGAATGAAAGCGTGATAGGCAGGGCAAGAAAAAAAGGTGCGGTTGCGTTTGAGTGTCATCAGTTGAGGGACTATGCATTTGACAAGCATAAGAGAGTTGATGACAGTACATACGGCGGAGGCATGGGAATGCTGATGAAAGCCGAGCCGATAGCACTATGTTTTGAAGATATATGCAGAAAGCTGGGAAAAAAGCCGTATTTTATATATATGTCACCAAAAGGAAATGTCTTGACACAGGAAAAAGTAAAAGAACTTGCAAAACTTGAAAATATGGTTATATTGTGCGGACATTATGAGGGTGTTGACCAGAGAGTGATTGACGAATATGTTGACGAGGAAATCTCCATAGGTGATTATGTGCTGACGGGCGGGGAACTGCCTGCATTGGTGCTTGCGGATTCTGTAAGCAGAATGATACCCGAAGTGTTGTCAGATGATATATGCTTTGAGGAGGAGAGCCATTATAACGGGCTGTTGGAATATCCGCAATATACCAAGCCGTTTGAATGGAGAGGGAAAGAAGTGCCCGAAGTTTTGATGAGCGGACATCATGCCAATATAAACAAATGGCGTAGAGAACGTTCACTTGAAATCACGGCTGAATTAAGACCCGATATGCTTGATAAAGCTGATATGACCGACAAGGAAAAAGAGCATATAAAAGATTATTTGAAAAATATTAAAAAATGACATAAAAGTCATTTTAGTATCAATTTGTACAAAAATATCTTGATGTAGAATGATAGTGCCAAAAAGATACAGCTGTTTATTTGCATAAAAACAATTCAAAAGTTGAAATAAAAAGTGTGGAAAAAATAGAGTAAAAATCGGAGATTTTGTTCTTAAATATAAAAAAATAGGGAAAGAACAGATTGATTTGTATAAAAATTCAAAAAATATTTGTATTGAAATGATAATTTTTTGTCAACTTAAAGAGTTTAAAATGGTTGATTAGACGAAAAATGGTGAAAATTGTAAATTTTTGTAAGCAATATGGCAGAAAAGCGGATAAATATACAAAAATGGAGAAAAAATATCCATTTAGCAAATTTTGGAGAGAATATTATAGCTTTCCATTCCTAAAATTTTAAACTTTTTACAGCAAAATGCACAAAACGGGGGGCTTGAGCTTACTTTATTATCGTTCATAGAAACAAAGTTGCTGAAAACTTGAAAAATGCTATTGCCAACTGAGTGTTAATTGTGTTATAATCATCTCAAACATTAAAATGTTTTTGCGGGAGATAATTTCCGTAAATGAAAAATGTTTAGGGGTTTAAAAATTTATTGTTGAGGAGGATTCACTATGTACGTTAAAGAAGTTATGGTGCAGAATCAGGTAGGTCTTCATGCTCGTCCGGCTACGTTCTTTATCCAGAAGGCTAACGAATTCAAGTCTTCTATATGGGTTGAGAAAGAAGAAGAAAGACGTGTAAACGCAAAGAGCCTTCTTGGAGTTCTCTCACTCGGCATTGTTGGCGGTACAAATATCAAGGTTATTGCTGACGGTGCAGATGAGGAAGCAGCTGTCGATAGCCTTGTTAAGCTCGTACAGTCCGGTTTTTCGGAATAATTATTTTTGGTACACAGTAAGCAGGAAAGCATCGCAATTAAGAGAGCGGTGCTTTTTTGATTTATACGGGGGTATTTTTGTGACGATAAAGGAACTGCGTGAAAAATCTATGAAACTTCCTCTGACACCGGGAGTTTATATCATGAAGAATAAAGCAGGTGAGATAATTTATATAGGCAAGGCAAAGGCATTAAAAAACCGTGTAAGTCAGTATTTCGGCTCGGACAGAAATCATGCCGAAAAAGTAAAGCAAATGGTAATGAATGTCAATGAATTTGATTATATATTGTGTGAAAGTGAGTTTGAAGCACTTGTATTGGAGTGCAGTCTTATCAAGCTGCACAAACCGAAGTATAATATCTTGCTGAAAGATGACAAGGGATATAGTTATATAAGGGTGTCAAATGACGAGTGGAGAAAAATAAGCTTTGAAATGCAGAAATATGATGACGGAGCGGAATATTTAGGACCTTATATGAGTTCGTGGTATGCGAAAAATGCCGTTGACGAGGCAAAAAAAATATTTGGTTTACCGTCATGCGGCAAGAGTTTTCCGAGAGATATTGGAAAAAGCAGACCTTGTTTGAATTATCATATAAAGCAGTGCATGGGAGTGTGCTGCGGAAAAGTTACACTTGACGAGTATAACGAAAGTGTCAATAGTGCGGTTGAGTTTCTGAAAAAGGGCGGCAGTGATGTCATAGGGATAATGACGGAAAAAATGAATAAAGCAGCGGAAAATCTTGATTTTGAGTTAGCGGCAAAGCTGCGTGACAGGATAAAGGCAGTGGAGAAGATAACGGAAAAACAAAAAGTAATTGCCACAAATGCAGGTGAACAAGATGTGATAGCTGTCATGACAGAGGGAGGAGATGCCTGTATTGCGGTGCTGAGGTTTTCTGACGGGAGATTGTATGATAAAGAGGATTTCTTAATAAAGGACTTTGGGGAAAGTGAAGATTTGCCTTTGATAAGACGGGAATTTATCATGCAGTATTATGAAATGAGGAAAAGCATTCCGCCTGTTGTGACACTTGACGGAGAAATTGAGGACAGTGAATTGCTTGAAAAAAGGCTGAGTGAATTAAGGGGAAAGAAAGTCAAGTTTTCATATCCGAAAAAGGGCGAAAAGCATGATATATTGGAGATGTGCCGAAAGAATGCAGCGGAAAGGCTTGCACAAAGTCACGGACATTTGGGACATGAACTGTCTGCACTTGATGAATTGGCGAAATTGCTTGGATTGAAGAAGATACCTGTGTTTATAGAGTCGTATGATATATCGAATTTGATGGGAACGGAAAACGTTGCAGGCATGGTTGTCTTTAAAAACGGCAGACCGTTTAAAGAGTCTTACAGGAGGTTTAAAATAAAGGGGTTTATAGGTCAGAATGACTATGAATCAATGCGAGAAGTGCTTACAAGGCGTTTTGAGGAATATTTTAAGGACAAGGACAGCGGAAAAGGTTTTGGACAGTTGCCGGATTTGATATTGCTTGACGGAGGAAAAGGGCAGGTATCGGCAGTAAAGCCTGTATTGGAAAGTTTTGGATTGGATATACCGCTGTTTGGCATGGTAAAAGACGGAAGCCACCGTACAAGAGCAATTACAGGTGAGGGCGGTGAAATATCTATCAATTCAAAAAGGCAGGCATTTACGCTTGTATCGGGCATACAAGATGAGGTGCATAGATTTGCAATAGGCTATCACCGACAGGCGAGAAATAAAAAGGCTTTTTCAAGCAGTCTGACGGAAATTGACGGAATAGGAACAGAGAGGGCAAAAGCCCTGCTTTCATATTTTAAGACGATAAAGCGTATAAGCATTGCCGAAATTGAGGAACTCATGCAGGTAAAGAGTATGAACAGACCGGCAGCGGAAGCTGTATATAATTATTACCATAAAGATGAAAAAAGCACTTGACAATCAGGTGAAATTATTTGATAATATATATGTGATTTTAGATAAAATATTTTTATATCTTTTGTCGAATAATGCTGAAAAAGGAATGAGTGTATGAGAGTAATAACGGGAAAAGCAAGGGGAAGAAAGCTATATACGCTTTCGGGAAATGATGTAAGACCGACAACAGATGTAGTGAAAGAGGCTGTTTTCAGTATTATACAATTTGGTATAGAAGGCAGGGTATTTCTTGACGCATATGCAGGTTCGGGGCAAATGGGTATAGAAGCATTAAGCAGGGGTGCAAAGAAAGCTGTTTTTCTTGATAATAGCAGGCAGTCTTGTGAAATTGTGAAGAAAAATCTGGAATTAACGCGACTTTCGGAAAATGCGATAGTAAAGAATACGGATACTTTGTCATATCTATTGGGTACGCCTGAAAGATTTGATATAGTATTTATAGACCCTCCGTATAGAACGGGGATATTGATGCAGACACTTGAAAGAATAACGGGGGTTATGAATAAGGGCGGTGTGATAATATGCGAACACCCGTTTGATGAGAAAGTACCGGAAGAATTACAGGATTTTGTATTGAAAAAAGAGTATAAATACGGTAAAATAATGATAACTGTATATTCACATAAGGAAGTGGGAGGAATATGAGAACAGCGATATGTCCGGGAAGTTTTGACCCGGTGACAATGGGACATCTTGATATAATCAGACGTGCATCAAAGCTGTTTGATAAGGTAATAGTGGCGGTTCTGCTGAATATGGATAAAAAGACATGGTTCACGATAGGTGAGAGGATAGACCTGCTTAAAAAAGCAACGGCAGATATGCCTAATGTAGAGATAGCAGGATTTGAAGGTTTGCTTGTTGACTTTGCAAAGCAGAAAAGAGCTTGTGCGATAGTGAAAGGGCTGAGGGCTGTATCGGATTTTGAGTATGAATTTCAGATGGCTCTCACAAACATGAAGCTTGATGACAAGGTAGAAACGATGTTTTTGACGACAAATCCGGAGAATATGTTTCTCAGTTCAAGCATAGTAAAACAGGTAGGCTTGCTTGGAGGAGATATAAAGCCGTTTGTGCCCGAATGCGTACATGATGAGATAATGTCGAGAATAAAGCAAAGGAGTAAATTGAGATGAAAATGGAAATGTTGATAGAGGAATTGCAGGAAGTGGTTGATAATGCCTATACACTTCCGCTGACGGGGGGAAGAACAGTTGTAAGAGATGTGGACCGTTTGAGAGATATTATATCGGAGATGAAAGCAAATATCCCTCAGGAGATAAGGCAGGCTAAAAATATTGTTGCCGACAGAGCAAAAATATTATCTGACGCAAAAAAGGAGTCTGAAAGGATCATTCAGGAGGCTGAAGCGAAATCAAGAGAGTTGATAGACCGCCATGAAATAACCCGAAATGCACAGCAGAGTGCAGACGAGATACTCAGCAAGGCAAATGAAGAAGCTGAAAAGATGAGGAATGCTGCAAGTTCTTATATAGAGAATATAATGAAAAAAGCTGATGATGAGTTATCGGAACAGCTTGCAATGCTCAAAAAAGCACGTCAAAGTTTTATGACTCTCCAGAGCAAGAACCAGCAGAAACGCACATCAAAGAAATAAGTGAGGATTTATGAAAAAGATATTGTCGGGCATACTGTACGGGATATTTTTCGGAGTAACGATTCTTTTGCTGGTGGCGTGTATATTTTTGATAGTCAACACGGCAAAAAGAAGTAATATCAGCTATGGAGATATTGACGCTGTAATGATAGACGACAAAGGGGAATCCGATGACACTGAATATAATAACATAGATATGGAAGTGTCCTCGGAAATGCCTTACGGCTATCATGCAATAGAGTTGAAGTATGCATATAATGCCCTTGACAGTGAAAATAAACGTTATTTGTATGACAAAATAAGTGAAAATATATATTCCGTGTCCGAAAGTGCAGATGACAGCGGTCATTATCGAATGACAAGGCTGATTGTAAGCGGAGAGAGAATGTCCGAGGCTGACATAAGAGAGGCAGTCAATGCGTATATATATGACAATCCGCAGATATTCTGGCTTGAAAATCTTTTCGGCTATGCATATACAGAGGAAAATACCATAGTCGAATTTTACTCTGTACTTTCAGCGGAAGAATGTGCAGACTGTATCAGCCTGTTCAATAAAAAAGTTGATGAGATGATAAATTCTCTGCAATCGGAACTTAGTGAGTATGAAAGAGAAAAAATATTGCACGATAATCTTTTGAGTGCATGTAAGTATAAGAGCGGTGTGGAGAGTTCAAAAGACGGCTGGCAGTATTTTTCGGCATACGGTGCCATAGTAACAGGTGAGGCTGTATGTGAGGGCTATGCAAAAGCTATGCAGATACTTCTTTCCAAAGCAGGCATACCGTGTTTTACAGTCAGAGGAGAAAGTGACGGAGTATCGCATATGTGGAATGTCGTGGAACTGAATAATGAATGGTATCACCTTGACGCAACGTGGGACGACAATGATAAAGACGGATTTATTATATATGAGTATTTCAATCTTGACAGCGATAATATAAAAAGAACTCATAAGATAAATGCCGATATAGAAACGATACGTTCGGGAGAAAAAACCGACATCGGTTCAAAGGCGAGATATAATTTTTTTGTGCCGTTATGCACGTCAATGAATATGAATTATTATAATAAAGAGGGGATATTCATCAATGAATTTGACGGTGAAACAGACGCAAGAGTGATAAATGAAATAGTACAAAAAGTAAATGACGGTGAACACTATATTCATATCAAATTCGGTGATTCTTTTGAATACAGCGAGTATGTCAATATGATGTTCTATCAGTCGCCGTATAAGTATTATTACTATATAGACCATGCCAATGAACTTATGAATAAAGAATTGTCTAAAAAAAGCATATCCGTGCTGAAAAATGAAAAAAATTTATCATTAAGGGTGAAACTGATTACGAATTGAAATAAATAAGTTGACAAATTCTATAATTCATGTTATCATATATTAAAACTTGATCTTGTATAATCTTTTCCGGATAGAGGTGCGGAAACTGCGTGTAACAAAGAGTAGCTTGCCGAAAGCTTTGATACTTTGTGAATAGCATTTCTGCCGAGAAACAGTATGTGGCATATACCGTTTCGGCTGAATATCATAGTGGTATGCAGCTGTCATCATAGAGGCATGATGGAGAGCTATCGAATGATTTTTTGAGTGCTTTTATGAAACCGGTTGCATATTATGCGTGCCGGTTTTTTAATTTGCAAAGGATTATCAAGGGATAAAATTTTAAAAGGAGAGTTATTTATGGAAAAAAAGTATAATGTAGGTATTATCGGTGCAACAGGTATGGTAGGTCAGAGATTTGCAACCCTGCTTGAAAATCACCCTTGGTTCAATGTAACGGTTCTTGCAGCAAGCAGCCGCTCAGCAGGCAAGACCTATAAAGAGGCAGCAGGCAATCGTTGGGCTTTACAGAAACCTATGCCGAAATCAATGGAAGATATGGTAATAGTTGACGCTGCAAATGTAGATGAAGTTGTATCAAAAGTTGACTTTGTATTCTGTGCAGTTGATATGAAGAAAGAAGATATTCGTGCATTGGAAGAAAAGTATGCAAAGGCAGAGTGTCCCGTTGTATCAAACAATTCCGCACACAGATTTACTCCCGATGTACCCATGATTATTCCCGAAATCAACGATAATCACCTTGATATAATTGCGTCACAGAAAGCACGTCTTGGCACAAAGAGAGGATTTATTGCAGTAAAATCCAACTGTTCGCTTCAAAGCTATGTACCTGCAATACATCCGCTCATGAAATACGGTGTAACAAAAGTATTGGCTTGCACATATCAAGCAATTTCGGGTGCGGGAAAGACTTTTGAGAGATGGCCCGAAATGATAGATAATGTAATCCCCTACATTGGCGGAGAGGAAGAAAAATCCGAACAGGAGCCGCTTAAAATCTGGGGTAAAATAGAGAATGGCGAAATCGTAAAGGCAACATCACCGTCAATCACTGCACAGTGCATAAGAGTGCCTGTAACAGACGGTCATACAGCGGCAGTATTTGTAGAGTTGGAGAATAAGCCCTCTATGGAGCAGATTATCAAAGATTGGGACGAATATAAAGGCAAGCCGCAGGAGCTTAATTTGCCCTCAGCACCTAAAAAGTTCCTCCACTACTTCACAGAGAATGACAGACCTCAGATAAAGTCAGAAAGAAATCTTGAAAACGGTATGGCTGTATCAATAGGCAGACTGAGAGAAGATACACAGTACACTATAAAATTTGTATGTATGTCACATAATACCCTCCGTGGTGCGGCAGGCGGTGCTGTACTTCTTGCCGAACTCCTTTGTGCAGAAGGCTACATGGACAGATAATGGAAGTTTAAAATAAATTTTTTAAGGAGGTTTTGCTATGGCAAATCACATTTTCAAAGGTTCGGGTGTTGCAATAGTTACCCCTATGTTTGAAGACGGCAGCGTTAATTATGACGAGTACGGCAGACTTATCGAGTTCCAGATAAACAACGGAACAGATGCGATTATAGCTTGCGGTACAACAGGCGAATCTGCCACGCTCAACAGAGAGGAACATTGTCAGGTTATCGAATACACTGTAAACAAAGTTGCAAAGAGAGTTCCTGTAATAGCAGGTGCAGGCAGTAATGACACATTTTTTGCGGCAGAGCTTTCGGCAGAGGCTGAAAGGCTTGGAGCAGACGCTATATTGTCGGTAACACCGTATTACAATAAGACCTCTCAGGCAGGTCTTGTAAAGCACTACAATTATATTGCAGACCGTATTCACATACCTATGATAGTATATAACGTGCCGTCAAGAACGGGCTGCAATATAAAGCCCGAAACGTATGCGGAACTTTCCAAGCACCCGAATATACAGGCTGCAAAAGAGGCTAACGGGGATATATCCGCATTGGTAAAAACCATGTCATTGTGCGGAGATAACCTTGATATATACAGCGGAGAGGACGCTCAGACTTTTTCAATCATATCAATGGGCGGACTTGGTGTAATATCTGTATTTGCAAATGTATGCCCGAGAGAAAGTCACGAAATGGCAAAAAAAGCACTTGACGGAGATTTCAAGAGCAGTTTTGCTATGCAGAAATACTATATAGAGCTTATCAATATGCTGTTCTCAGATGTAAACCCGATACCGATAAAAACTGCAATGAATATGTGTGGATTCAACTGCGGACCGTGCAGAATGCCGCTTACATCTATGAGTGAAGCAGGCGAAAAAGCATTGAGAGAGTGCCTTGTAAAGTATGGTATTCTGAAAGCTGAATGATAAAAATAAATACGCTGTGGGGGAGAACCGCTCTCACAGCGTGATTTTATATATTAAAGGACTGATAAAATGACTAAAGTAATAATAACAGGCTGCAGCGGAAAAATGGGTGCAAGCCTTATCAATGCAGCGGCAAGCAGAGAAGATATAGAGATAATTGGCGGAATAGACATAGTTGAGCCTGTGAATGCAAAATTTGAGTATGCAAAAACATTTTCCGAGTTGAAATGCAGTGCAGATGTGATAGTTGATTTTTCAAACCCTGTCGTTTTGGACAGTATGCTTGAATATGCAGTTGAAAAAAATATACCCGTTGTGATATGCACAACAGGTTACAGTGAAGAACAGAAGAAAAAAATATTTGCAGCTTCCGAAAAAATAGCTGTATTCTATTCGGGTAATATGTCCCTCGGAATCAATCTGATAATAGAGCTTGCCAAAAAGGCAGCGGCTGTATTCGGAGATAGCTTTGATGTGGAGATAGTGGAACAGCACCATAATCAAAAGCTTGATGCACCGAGCGGAACAGCACTTATGATAGCTGATGCCATATCGGAAGTAAAGACAGATGCAGAGTATGTATATGACCGCCATTCATACAGGAAAAAGAGAGATAAAAAGGAGATAGGCATACATTCTGTAAGGGGCGGAAATATAGTGGGAGAGCATGAAGTAATATTTGCGGGACAGGACGAAGTTTTGACTATAAGCCACTCTGCACATTCAAAGACGGTATTTGCAGTAGGTGCTTTAAATGCTGCTGTGTATCTCAAAAATAAAGGTGCAGGAATGTACAATATGTCAGACCTGCTTAAAAATTCATAATAGATAGAGGTGATTTTTTATGAAGCCCGATATAGTTGTAAGTGATGATATAACTCTGATAACGCTGCAGAACATACCTGCTGATATAAACTTTGTATCAGATGTATTTGAGAATATAGCTGCTATGGATATAGATGTAGATATGATTTCGCTGTCACCCGTGCAAAGTTCTATGACAAGTCTTTCATTTACGATAAATGATGACGATTTAATGAAGATACTCGGCTATACATCAAAGTTGAATGATGGCAGTATTAAGCCGATAGTAAGCAGCGGCAACTGCAAAATATCAGTAAATGACCCGAGCATGGAGAATTGTCCGGGTGTAGCTGCAAAGATATTTAGATGTGCAGCTGATGTCGGAACGGATATAAGGCTTATTACAACAAGTGAATCGCAAATTTCGCTTTTGGTAACGAAGTCAGACTTTGATTCGGCATATTCAGCAATACAGAATGTGATATAAAAGTAAAATGCCTGTCACTGAAATTTCAGCGGCAGGCATAATTTTTTATTTTACGGCATTAAGGAGAGCCTGAATTTTATCTGTTTTTTCCCAAGATACACCTAAATCTTCTCTGCCCATGTGACCGTATGCGGAAAGGGGAGTATAAATAGGCTTGTTGAGTTCAAGATTTTTTATAATAGCGGCAGGACGGAGGTCAAAGACTTTATTAACGGCATTTGTGAGGACTTCATCTGAAACGACACCTGTGCCGAAAGTTTCAACGAAAACTGAAACGGGCTTTGCAACGCCTATTGCATAGGAAAGCTGAATTTCGCATTTTTTGGCAAGTTTTGCGGCAACGATGTTTTTGGCAACATAGCGAGCGGCATAAGCGGCACTTCTGTCAACTTTTGTAGGGTCTTTTCCCGAGAAAGCACCACCACCGTGACGGGAATAACCGCCGTAAGTGTCAACAATAATTTTCCTGCCCGTCAAGCCCGAGTCGCCCACAGGACCGCCTATGACAAATCTGCCTGTGGGGTTGACAAGTATTTTTGTATTCTCATCAATGAGATTTTCGGGTATAATGGGAGTGATAACATTTTTGATGAGGTCATTTTTGATAGTGGGAATATCAACGCTTTCTGAATGCTGAGTGGATATAAGAACGGTATCTATTCTTACAGGAGTGTCATTTTCATATTCAACGGTAACTTGAGTTTTTCCGTCGGGGCGGAGATATTTAAGAGTACCGTTTTTGCGGACATCCGTAAGACGTTTTGCAAGCTTGTGTGCAAGGGAGATAGGGAGAGGCATAAGTTCGGGAGTTTCGTCACAGGCAAATCCGAACATGATACCCTGGTCACCTGCACCGATTTTATTAAGTTCGTCATCATCACCGTCACGAGATTCAAAAGCGGCATTTACACCCATAGCGATGTCGGCAGACTGATTGTTGAGAGAGGAAATGACGGCACAGGCATTTCCGTCAAAACCGCTTTCGGAAGAATTGTAGCCTATTTCACACATAGCCTTTCTTGCAATATCCTCGACATTTACAGACGCATTTGCAGAAATTTCACCCATTATGTGAATAAGACCTTTGGCAGCGGTAACTTCACAAGCAACGTGTGCATTGGAATCTTGTGCAATCAGTGCATCAAGTACGGAATCCGAAATTCTGTCGCAAAGTTTGTCAGGGTGTCCCTCGGTAACAGATTCTGATGTAAACAAAAATTTTGCCATTTAAAAAACTTCCTTTCAATTTTAAATTCCATAAAAAATGCTGTTCGACAAAATGCCGAACAGCTATATAAAACGCTCATCTTTCGGCATATATACCGCAGGATTTGGCACCTTGCAAAAAAAGCAGGTTGCCGGACTTCATAGGGCCTGTTCCCTCAGTCACTCTTGATAAGTGGTATTATTCAATTTGCGAGAAAATTATATCATATAGTTTCAGAAAAGTCAAGAGGTTTATTCAAATTCAAGTAAAGGATCATAGCGTACTCCATCATAACGTGTTTCAAAGTGGAGATGAGGACCTGTTGAATAGCCTGTTGTGCCGACATAGCCAATAACCTGTCCGGCTTTAACTTCCTGACCTGCCTCAACGATTATTCCGGAAAGATGTGCATAAATAGAGATTTTTCCGTTGCCGTGGTCTATCATAATGTAGTTTCCAAATCCTCCGCCACAGCCACAGCTATATTCTTTTCCGTAGTCATGCGGGCAAATGATAGCAGCATAAATCACTGTACCTGCTGCACAGGC
>ONIF01000484.1 GCA_900317795.1 uncultured Eubacteriales bacterium
ATTGTTGATAGAAATATAATATCAACCCGTAGAAATGCACATTTTTATTCACTGATACAAAAGCCTTATCCGGAATTGGAAAGACCGTTGATATTTGATGGCTGTGAAAGTCTTATTTTTGAGAATATCGTTGTAAGATATTCAATGGAATTTTACAATATGAAACATATCCGTTTTATAGATTGCATTTTTAAGGATATTCCTGATGAAGCAGCAGCACTGATTTTCCGTGATGTCAACAAAGTTGATATAGAAAATTGTGTATTTCAGAATTTCAAGGAAGTTTTTTGGTTTGATGAAAACACAGATGTTTCTATATCTGATACATCGTTCAAAGACTGTAACAGCAGATTTTCAGGAGGAGCAATAGTTTTTTCAAATACAGGCTGTAATATAAAATTTAACAGGTGCAAGTTTGAAAATATTTCAACCAGTAGTTCTATTGGCGGAGTTATTTCTGTAAGCAATCGTATAACAGCTCAAAATTGTGAATTTTATAATTGCCGTGGTTATTGTTTGTTCTTATTTGGATCTTACTCGGAAAAAAATAATAAATATGTTAATTGCAGCAGAATAAAAAATTGATTTGGAGGTAAATTATGGCTATATTTAGAAAGACAGCGGAAGAACAGAAAAAAATAGACAGCTTTAAACAAAAGCTGAAAGATACGATAAATACCCTTGAACCGTACAGCGAACAGGCGGATATAACCGAACTGAAAAAAGCTGCCAAGAGTTTTGACAGGAAAATAGAGGACTTTTACAAAGATGACAGGAAACTGAATATAGGTGTTATCGGTCAGGTAAAGGCGGGAAAATCTACTTTTCTCAATACTCTGCTTTTTGACGGAAAAGATGTCCTGCCCAGTGCAAGAGTGTTATCGGTCAGGTAAAGGCGGGAAAATCTACTTTTCTCAATACTCTGCTTTTTGACGGAAAAGATGTCCTGCCCAGTGCAAGAACTCCTAAAACGGCTGTCCTGACGAGAATAGAGTATTCCGAAAATAATAATCTTTCTGTGGAATACTATGACCGTGAGGAATGGGCGATTTTAGAGGATTACGCAAAATCTGACCTTGTCGACAATGAACATGAGGCTGCAAGGGAAATTATGAAGCTGGCTCAGCAAAGCGGTATCAATGTGTACTCCTATCTTGATAAAAAGACCGACTGTATCGAATTTGATTCGCCTGATGAACTGATGGATAAGCTGAATGATTATGTCGGTGCAGAGGGAAGTATCACTCCTGTTGTAAAAAATGTGACTATCAATATATGCCGTCCCGAATTGCAGGAGGTATGCGTGATAGATACCCCGGGTTTAAATGATGCGATTGCGTCACGTACCGACAAGACAAGAGAGTTTATGGAAAAATGTGATGTTGTATTTTTCTTGAGCCGTACATCACAATTCCTTGATAGTGTTGATATGAAGTTAGTGACATCACAGTTACCGCAAAAGGGTGTTGAAAATCTTGTTTTGATAGGCAGTCAGTTTGACAGCGGTATTTTTGACGAACTCAGAAAATTTAAATCTGTTCAAAAAACTTCACAAAACATTTCCGAAAAACAGATTGCTCATGCAAAAGATATTATTTCTACATTTGAGAAAGACGGCATTATGAGGAAAGATTTTTCCGATGCCTGCAAAAATCCGATCTTTATATCATCGCTTGTATATAATGCTTCTCTCAAAGACAGTGGGGATTATACAAAAAATGAAGCTTTTATCATAAAGAAACTTAATAGATACGGTGAGCTTTCTCCGAGTGAACTCCGTAAAATAGGAAATATGGACACCGTCAAAGAGCGTTTTCAAGATATTATCACTAAAAAAGATATTTTCCTTGCAGACAGGGCAAAAAATTTAGTGCCGAATGCAGAAAATGAATACAGTGCCGTTATCCGTGATATTAAAAAGAATACAAGCAATGCCCTTATCACATTGCAGACCAACGACAAGGATACTATCGAAAAGCAGAGGAAATTTATCAAGGGGCAGATAACAGGCATAAAGGCTTCACTGGAAAATGTATTGGGTGAGCTGCTTATTTCTGTTGAAACATACAAGAATGAATGTATGAGAAATCTCCGTGACAGTGCAAGGGAAAATTCACATTTAGATGAACGTCAGGGTACGGAATGGCACGAAAAAGAAAATGTTTCATACAGACATCATTTTTTATTTTTCAGATGGGGCAGAGAAGTTACAACTGAACGTTATTCAACAACTTATACATACCTTGCCGTTTCGGATGCACTGGAAAGTATAAGAAATTTCAGTTATGAGGCTTGTTCGGAAATA
>ONIF01000476.1 GCA_900317795.1 uncultured Eubacteriales bacterium
AGATTTCGAGTATTGGACAAAACAGGACAGGAAAACTCTCAAAAGAATATTGCAGTTGATAAAGGACATTGATCGTAATGGGTATGACGGTATCGGTAAACCAGAGCCGCTTGTAGGTGACTTGTCGGGATATTGGAGCAGGAGAATTGACCAAGTAAACCGCATTGTGTATAAGATCGAGCAAAATACCATCAAAATTGTACAATGCGGTTCTCACTATCGAGATAAGTAACTATCGGAATAAGCAAGGTGATACAAACCTTGCTTATTTTATGTTTTATGCTTTTTGGGAGATCAAACAAACAATCAAAATCCAAATCTCTGTTCTGATAGCAAGATACATTCTAAAATCGTCTGTAATGCCACTCAGAGCCACGAGAATAGATCAAAACGCTAAAAGAGTATAATTTTTATACCCCTAAACAAAACATAGCCGTAAAATGCTTATATTTGCGTTCTACAGCTATGGATATTAGAAAATTCTGTCAAATTTTCGTTGAAAAAACATATAAAAAGTGGTATAATGACAAAAGGGCAGTGGTACTGACTATACCACCACCCGAATACGAGGTCGTTCTTCAAGCTACCCTCATACCTATCGATTAGATTATAAAATCTTCATCAAAACTTTACGGGATAATTATAACATTTTCGGTGTGAAATTGCAAGCAGAATTTGAAGAATAATATAGCACTCTATATGACCTCGAAAAAATTATTATTTTAGGGAGGTCATTTTTTATGTCTTTATTCGCTTTGGACACCAAAAACATCACAAAAGCCATTCAGCTTTTACACACAAATGGAGAACTTTTTGAAATTCGTTTAATTAACGACAGTTACAATGCAAGCGGATACTTTACAAGTGCCGATACAGCTATTAAAGCCTTGCAGAACTTCCGTCCTGAATGGAATGCTCGCACACCAAAAGCAAAATCCGCAAATATCTTTATCACCCTCAATCCGATCAATATGTCTTGCTATTCTCGTAAACAGCATGATTGTTTCATAGAGAATGTTCAGCCAACTACAAAAGACAATGAGATAACAAATCTTCACTGGTTCTTAATTGATTTAGATCCCAAAAGAATGTCAGGTGTCAGCAGTTCAGAGAAAGAATTGGAACTTGCGAAGAAAAAAGCCAGAACAATACATGATTTTTTGTCGGATCGTGATTTTAAAGAGCCTATACGTGCTATGAGTGGTAACGGTATTCACTTGGTTTACCGCTTTGATGTGCAGAATACCGCAGAAAATGTGGCTGTATTTGAGAATGCCTTGAAAGTTCTGGCTGAAAAATTCAGCGATGATGAAGTAGAAGTAGATACGACTGTATTCAACCCTGCTCGTATCTGTAAACTTTGGGGAACTATTGCACAGAAAGGGGCTACTACCCCCGAAAGACCGCACAGGAAAGCGTATATTGAGCCGTCTGTGCCATCTTCCGTTGATGTTAATGATTTTACATTGCTACAAGAATTAGTCGCTGAATTTGAGGAAAATAAGCCCTCTGTACCCATTCAGGATACCATACAGACAGAGAAAAAAGGAAAATTTGACTTACAGAAATTCATTTCCGATCATAATATCCCCGTCAAAAGCGTTGAGAACACTCCTAATGGTACTGTGAAGCAAATGCTTTCACAATTCTTGTTCGGATAAGCATTGGAAAGATGTTCGCTTGCTGTTTGAGCCTGACGCATACGATAAAAAGACCGATAAAGACACCAAAAGAGAAAAGAAATTGTCTGTCTATGACATTGACGGCACAGGAATTCTTACAATAGCGAATTTAAAAAACTATCTGAAAATAAAAGGCTACAAGGTGCAGTATAATATCATAAAACATTCTTTGGAATATTCAGGTTTTATAGGGCATTCCAATGCTCATTTACCCGAAATTGCACCAACAATTATCTATGACGAATTACAAACCGAATTTCAAAAGTGCAATATTGCTAAAATTGCGGATATGCTTTTGGTTATTGCGTCAGATAATAGAGTAAATCCTCTCCTTGATATGATTTAGTAAAGAAGATAAATTGAGCCGTGAAATCATCAGAAAATGGCTTATGCAGGCTGTTTGTGGCTTGTTCAATGACGATAAACACCCGTTTTCACTTGATCTGATACTTGTATTCAAGGGTAAACAAGGTATTGGCAAAACGAGATTTTTTGAACATTTGGCTATGTTCCCTCAGTATTTCGGAGAAGGTGTCTGCATTGATCCACGAAACAAGGACAGCATTATTCAGGCAACAAGTAATTGGATATGCGAATTAGGAGAAATTGGCAGTACACTGAAAAAGGATATAGACAGCGTAAAAGCTATGCTGACAAAAGCAAATGACGAATACAGACTGCCTTACGGCAGAGCAACGCTTAAATTTCCCCGTATGACTTCCTTTGTCGGTACTGTCAACGATGACAAATTTTTAATAGATCAGACAGGAAACAGAAGATTTGCGACTGTTCCTATATCTGATGACATACATATTGACTACAATACACAGATAAGACCTTTCAATGCTTTACAGTTGTGGGCACAGATATATCGTATCATACAAGAAGAAATTGCCAAAGGTGCGACAATGTCAAGCTGTTTCAGACTTGATCCAGAAATGAAAGAGGAATTAGACAACAGAAACCAAGAATACACAAAGCCTATGAAAGCAGA
>ONIF01000270.1 GCA_900317795.1 uncultured Eubacteriales bacterium
TTTCGATACACAGAAAGAATTAATTGAACTTATGGAGCAATTTATTATTAATGGATTGCAACCCATGATAAAAGATAAGAACAAAAAGAGGAAGAAAAAATGAAATTCAAATTTAAAGTACAGCCCTATCAGACAGACGCAGTTAATGCGGTCATCGAAGTTTTCAATGGTCAGCCGAAGTATGAACCGCTGAGTTATATTCGTGATTTGGGAAAGAATTATCAGCAGTCCATTGATGAAAACGGTGATATAGGCTATAAAAACGCTGTTATACAGCTTTCCGACAATCAGCTTTTGGACAATATCAGAAAATTGCAGTCACAGTCAAATATCAAGATGTCCGACAAGCTCATAAAAGATTTGGGAGCGTGTTCCCTTGATATCGAAATGGAAACAGGCACAGGCAAAACTTATGTTTATATCAAGACAATGTTTGAACTCAACAAAAGATACGGCTGGAGTAAATTTATTGTGGTAGTGCCGAGTATTGCCATTCGTGAGGGTGTCAAAAAATCCTTTGAAGTCACAGCAGACCATTTTATGGAGCATTACAACAAAAAAGCCCGTTTTTTCATCTACAACAGTGCAAATCTCAATGAGCTTGACAAATTTTCCTCAAATTCCGATATTACCGTTATGATAATCAATACACAGGCTTTTGCCACATCTCTCAAAGAGGGGGCTAACAACAAAGAGGCTCGTATCATATACAGCAAGCGTGACAATTTCCAGTCACGTCGTCCGATAGATGTCATATCCGCCAACAGACCGATAATCATTCTTGACGAACCGCAGAAAATGGGCGGTACAGTTACGCAGAATGCACTTAAAAAATTCAATCCGCTTTTTTCGCTGAATTATTCCGCAACCCATACCCGACAGCATAATTTGATATATGTGCTTGACGCACTCGATGCTTATAATAATCAGCTTGTCAAGAAAATCGAAGTGAAAGGCTTTGATATAAAAAATCTTGGCGGTACGGATAATTATTTGTTTCTGGAAAGTATTATATTATCTTCCAAAAAACCGCCGATGGCTCGTATAGAATTTGAAGTGAAGTACAGCGACCACATCAAGCGTGAAACAAGAATACTCGGTGCAGATGATGACTTGTATTCCCTTTCAAAGAACATGGAACAGTACAGGGGTTATCGTATCAGTGAAGTTGATCCGATACGAAATACAGTCACATTCACCAACGGTGAAACGATACATACAGGAGAAGTTGTGGGAGATATATCCGAAACAGATTTCAGACGTGTGCAGATAAGGGAAACGATACGTTCACACTTTGAGAAAGAAAAAGAATTATATTCCCGTGGGATAAAAACACTGTCGTTATTTTTCATTGATGAAGTGGCAAAATACCGTCAATATGACGATGACGGCAACGAAATAAACTCTCTTTACGGAGAAATATTTGAACAGGAATACACAGATATTCTGAATGAATATATCACACTTTATAATACTCCTTATGAACAGTATCTCAGTAATATTGAAACAAGCCGTACTCATGCAGGCTATTTCAGTATTGATAAAAAGGGACATAAAGTTGACAGTACCTTAAAGCGTGGCAAAGATGAAAGTGATGATATATCGGCATATGATTTGATTTTGAAAGATAAGGAAAGACTGCTTTCATTTGAAAATCCCGTAAGATTTATATTTTCACATTCGGCATTGAGAGAGGGCTGGGACAATCCGAATGTATTTCAGATATGCACGTTGAAACACGGTGGCAGTTCTGCATCACAAAAGCGTCAGGAAGTCGGCAGAGGATTACGTTTATGTGTCGATAAAAATGGTGACCGCATGGATAAAGACACGCTTGGAAATCTTGTACAGCAGGTCAATCAGCTGACAGTGATAGCTTCTGATGGATACCATGATTTTGTAAAATCCTTGCAGGAAGGTATCCGTGAAGATTTGTATGAACGTCCCACAAAGGCAACAGCGGAATACTTTATCGGCAAGACGATTAAAATCGGCGGTACGGATATAACCATATCCGACAAGCAGGGCAAAGACATATATCGTTATCTTATCAGAAATGATTATATAGATGACGATGATAAAATCACGGAACAATATCGTGCAGACTCGGAAAACGGTTGTTTTGCACCGTTGCCGGAAAGCTGTAAGGATATAGCAGATGGTGTTCATGCACTTATCAAGGGTATATTTGATGAAAAAGCACTTGATGACATGGTTGGAAATGCCCATGCACCGAAAATGCCTGACAATGTATTGAATGACAATTTCTGGAAAAAAGAATTTCAGATACTTTGGAATTATATCAATCATAAATATGCATACAGAGTTGAATTTGACAGTGAGGAACTTATCAAAAAAGCTGTCGAACATATCAATGATAAGATGTATGTTGCAAGACTGCAATACACGGTAACAAGAGGAACGCAAAAAGAAAATTTGAGTAATGATGAACTGAAAAGCGGAGAGGGATTTTCAGCCGAAAAAAGCAGGACATTTACTCTTGAACGGGGAGAAAGCAGTTCGGTGAAATATGATCTTATCGGAAAAATTGCGGAAGGCACTAAACTGACAAGACGTTCTGCCGCAAAAATACTTTCATCTGTAAGACCTGATATATTTGCCATGTTCAGAAATAATCCGGAAGAATTCATTACAAAAACAATTCGTTTGATTGATGAAGAAAAGGCAAGTATGATAGTAGATCATATATCCTATAATCTGACGGATGGCAAATATGACAGCAATATATTTACAGCAGAGAAAAATACGGATATTTCAAAGGCATATCGTTCCAAAAAGCACATTCAGGATTATGTTTTTACGGACGGTTATGCAAAAGACGGCAAAAGCGTAGAAAGAAAATTTGCGGAAGATATGGATATTTCAGAGGAAGTATGCGTGTATGCCAAGCTGCCGAAGGGCTTCCATATCCCAACGCCGGTGGGCAATTACTCTCCGGACTGGGCGATCGTGTTCCACGAGGGTACCGTGAAGCACATCTACTTCGTCGCGGAGACGAAGGGCTCCATGAGCAGCATGGATTTGAGACCTATTGAAAGGGCCAAGATCGACTGCGCAAAGAAGCTGTTTGCCACCATCAGCAGCGGAACAGTGAAGTATGACCATGTGGACAGCTATGAGCAGCTGATGAACAAAGTGATGGGATAATTGCTTTTGAAATATCGCCCAGCCGATTGAGT
>ONIF01000049.1 GCA_900317795.1 uncultured Eubacteriales bacterium
TGGTTTGTACCGCTGGCATAGTCGCCAGCACTCTCACAAGCATACAGTCCGAGGAATACGCTACCTGCATTCACCACTTTCTCAGCCAGTTCCTGATAGTTAGCTGTGGTAATGATCAGGTGTTCGGGCGCATAAGCGTTACTCAAATCCATGGCTTCCTCACCGTCGTGTACCAACACGAAGGTGGAATTCTCCAAGGTCTTGGAAGCCAATTCTTTTCTGGGTAATTGTTCAAGTTGAATATCAATCTCCTTTCTTACCTCTTCTATCATCTTTTCTGAGGTAGAGATGAGGAATACTTGTGAATCGATACCGTGCTCAGCTTGTGAGAGTAAATCGGCAGCAACAAACTCTGCATTAGCAGTTTCGTCAGCAATAACACAAACTTCGCTTGGGCCTGCAGGCATATCAATAGCAGCGTCGTGTAGGCTGACTTGTTGCTTTGCCGCCATAACATATTGGTTGGATATCGTCACCAACCTTAATCCAAGGAGCTTGTTTGTTGACAACCACAATCGTTGTGTCAAGTTCGCAACCAAAGTCATCATCTTCTATATGACAAGTAAATATGTATTCTCCGGCCTCCTCACTTGCAAACTCAACTATCGGAGAATCATCACTGTCAAGACAATCTGAGACATTAGTGCCAGTCCAAGAATAGCTGTAATTACCGCTGCCTCCTGTTGCTGTCGCGTCCAGTGTTTCGTAGCCGTTAGTGCAGACTTTTATAGTATCAAGCAACGTTTGAGCCAGTTTTACTTCCTTAGTTGTAACCGGTTTTCCTTTGACTGTTGTAACTTCACAATTGTTCTTGTCTGTATATGAGCCTGTCTGAATCCTGCCCGTAATGCCTATTTTCATACCCTTGCTGAAATAACCGAACGGCTCGGAGAAAAAATGCTGCATGGCTATTCGTTTTCGGAGATCAATACGGTACTTGACAAGTACGGCTTTGAAATAGAGGATCACGAAACACCTCAGATGATACAGAAACATTATTTTGAGGACAGAGAGGACGGCATCACGGCATTTGAGAATATACATTTTATGCTGGCATACAGGGAGGGATTTCAATGAAAAAAATAACAAGTTTTACGGTCAATCACAATATTCTTGAAAAGGGCATTTACATTTCACGCATTGACGGGGATATTGTAACCTACGATATAAGAATGAAAAAGCCCAATCACAGCGATTATCTCGGAAACGGTGAACTGCATACAACAGAACATCTTTTTGCAACGTTTGCACGAAACAGTGAATTTTCCGATTCCGTTATCTATGTGGGACCTATGGGGTGTCGTACAGGTTTTTATTTGCTGTTAAGGGATAATATCTCACATCAACAGGCTGTCGGACTTGTCAGGGACAGTTTTCGGTTTATTGCTGATTTTGAGGGAGAAATTCCGGGCAGTAAAAAAGAGGAATGCGGAAATTATCTTGAACATGACCTTTCGAGTGCCAAAAAGACAGCAAAAGATATGCTGAAAGTACTTGAAAATTACAGTGAACAAAATTTGAATTATAAGGAGTAATTTATTATGTCAGAATATAAAAATATTGAATCAGCCCTTATCCACGGAGGAATTTACGGAGATGAATATACAAAGGCAGTCAATGTGCCGATATATCAGACCTCTACCTATGAACAGAGCGGTCTTGGAGAAACACCCAAATGGGAATATTCCCGTACAGGCAATCCTACCCGTGCCGCACTGGAAGCCCTTATTGCAGAACTTGAAAGCGGAAAAGCAGGCTTTGCCTTTGCCTCGGGAATGGCGGCAATTACGGCTGTATTGAGTTTATTCCATACAGGTGATAAAATTCTTATTTCAAGCAATGTTTACGGTGGTACATTCCGTGTGCTTGATAAAATTTTCAGCAATTTCGGAATAGGTTACTCTATTGAAGATACAACCAATATTCCCGAATTGGAAAAGAAAATTACAAGTGATGTTAAGGCAATTTTAGTGGAAAGTCCTGCCAATCCGCTTCTCACGGTGACGGACTTGAAAGCCGTTGCCGACCTTGCCAAAAAGCATAATATTTTATCAATCGTTGACAATACATTTATGACACCGTATCTGCAAAGACCGATTGAATTCGGCATTGATATCGTCATTCATAGTGCAACGAAATATTTGGGCGGTCATAGTGATGTTGTAGCAGGTCTTGTTGTTGTCAATGATGATGACCTTGCAAAGAAAATCGGTTTTATACAGAATTCGACAGGCGGTGTGCTTGCACCCTTTGACAGCTTTTTATTGATAAGAGGAATAAAGACACTTGCAGTACGTCTTGACCGTCATGTAGAAAATGCTCAAAAAGCCGCTGAATTTCTCAGTAATCATAAGGCAGTCAAAAAAGTGTATTATCCGGGACTTTCGAATGCACAGGGCTATGAGATAAATAAAAGACAGGCTAAAAACGGCGGTGTAATGATTTCGTTTGAACTGCATGAAAATTATAATATCAAGAAATTTTTCAAGTCGCTGAAATTAGTGGCATTGGCGGAAAGTCTTGGCGGTGTGGAAAGTCTTGTATGCCACCCCGCAACCATGACACACGCATCTATTCCCTATGAAGTTCGCCAAAAAATAGGCATTACAGACGGTCTTATCAGACTTTCTATCGGAATTGAAAATATTGATGATATATTGTCGGATATAGCACAGGCTATTGCGGAAAGTGAGGAGTAATTATGGCACTCTATGAAGATATGCAGGAATTGATTGGAAATACACCTCTTGTGAGATTAAATCATCTTGATTTGCCCGATGATGTAAGGCTTTATGCAAAATTGGAATTGTTCAACCCGTCGGGAAGTGTCAAAGACAGAATAGGCAAATATATGATAGAAGATGCAGAAAGAAAGGGTATTCTCCAAAAGGGCAGTACGATTGTTGAAGCGACAGCAGGAAATACAGGTCTTGGCATTGCATTTGCGGCACTCAATAGGGGATATAAGATAATATTTGTTGTTCCTACGAAATTTTCACAGGAAAAACAGACTTTATTGAAAGCGTTGGGGGCGGAAATCATCAATACTCCCCGTGAGGGCGGTATGCTTGGGGCATGGGCGAAAGCGGAAGAAATCCGCCAGTCCATTTCCAATGCCGTGACGCTTGAACAATTCAAAAATCCTGCCAATCCGCTTGCACACTATGAAACGACAGGCAAAGAAATTTATGAGGATTTGAAAGGCAATATCAATTATCTTGTAGCAGGTGCAGGCAGCGGCGGTACATATTCGGGTGTCGTGAAATATCTCAAAGAGAAAAATAATCATATTATCGGAGTGCTTGCCGACCCCGTAGGTTCGACAATGGGCGGTGGTGAACACGGTGATTATAATATTGAGGGTATCGGCAACGATTTCATAGCCGATACAATGGATATGTCACTTGTTGATAAAGTGGTGAAAATGACAGATGACGAGGCTTTTGCAAATGCGAGAGAGCTTGCCAAAAAAGAAGGTATATTTGCAGGTTCGTCATCGGGTGCAGCCCTTGCCGCTGCAAAAAAATTGATTGCAGACGGTGCAAGGGGAAATATTGTTGTTATTTTCCCCGACAGGGGCGACAGATATTTTACAAAAAATTTATATGAGGGTGTACTATGACATTACAACAAATACATTATGCGATAACTATATCCGAACAGGGTTCTTTTAATAAAGCAAGTGAGATATTATATATTTCTCAGCCGTCTTTGACGGAATCCGTTAGGGAACTTGAAAAGGAACTTGGCATTTCTATTTTTCATAGAAGCGGCAGGGGCGTTACTTTAACAAGTGACGGCATGGAATTTATTTCTTATGCCCGAGAGCTTTACCGTCAGTATGAAGCCATTTCCGAAAGATACGGTGAAAAAGGCAAAATAAAGAAAAAATTTGCCGTTTCCACACAACATTATTCATTTGCCGTCAAGAGTTTTGTGGAATTGGTGAAACAACTCAGTACAGATGAATATGAATTTGCTATAAGGGAAGTCCGTACACAAAAAGTCATTGATGATGTCAGCAATTTAAAGAGTGAAATAGGCGTGCTGTATCTGAGCGATTTCAATTCGCCTGTTCTCACAAAGCTTTTTCGTACAAACAAACTTGAATTTCACGAACTTATTACCTGCGATGCGTATGTGTATTTATGGAAAAGTCACCCGCTTGCCCGTCAAAAAAGCATACGCTTTGATGAACTCACGGAATATCCGAGTTTATCGTTTGAACAGGGCGGAAACGGTTCTGTATATTTTGCGGAGGAGATACTCAGCAATTATCAGTATCCACGCATGATCAAAGCGACTGACAGGGCAACTATGCTGAATTTGATGGTAGGGCTGAACGGCTATACGCTTTGTTCGGGCATTATATGCGAAGAACTCAACGGCAGTGATTTTATAGCCGTTCCGTTTGAGCCTGACAGCGAACACAAGGGCAATAAAATGAAAATAGGCTATATCACAAAAAACAATATACATTTGAGCCGTGTCGGAAAAATGTATATTGAAGAACTCAAGAAATATTTAGGGGTGCAAAATGAAAATAATTGACTTTCACGCACATATCTATCCCCCGAAAATAGCCGAAAAAGCGTCACTGTCCACAGGGGAATTCTATCATATCACACCTGCTCACAGCGGTACGGGAGAGGAATTATTATCTGTCGGAAAGACCGCAGGCATATCGGAATTTGTATTGCTGCCCGTTGCGACAAAGCCCCAACAGGTACATCATATCAATCAATTTATTCTTGATGAAGTAAAGTCACACCGTGATGAATTTCACGGTTTCGGAACACTCCTCCCCGACAGTGAAAATATACTTGCCGAAACGGACTTTATCATAAAATCGGGTTTGCAGGGGATAAAACTTCACCCCGATACACAGCGTTTCAATATGGACGACAGGAGATTGTTTGAAGTATTCGACAATATTCAAGGGAAAATCCCTTTGCTTGTTCATTGCGGTGACAGGAGATTTGACTATTCTCACCCACGCAGACTTAAAAATATCATTGATAATTTTCCTCATTTGCAGGTGATAGCTGCCCATTTGGGCGGCTGGTCACTTTTTGAGGAGGGTTTCGAAATTCTCAAAGATACGGATTGTTATTTGGATATTTCAAGTACAATGATGTTTTTATCTCCCGAACAGGTGACGAAATATATTCACGGCTACGGTGCGGAAAGAATTTTATTCGGAACGGATTTTCCGTTGTGGAGTCCCGTTGACGAAGTAAGCAGATTTGGGAAACTGCATTTAACGGAGAATGAATTTGAGAGGATAGCATATAAAAATGCCCTTGCTATATTGAATGAGTAATAGGCTGAGCCTATTACCTATAATACCTATCGGATATTAGACAAATAAGAAAAGCTATGTTATAATCAATTCAACGAAACGGAAAGGAGTTAATTACCATGACAAGGACAACTGAAATGTGTATGAACGATTGTATATGTATAACGCAGAAAGCAGTTTTCTGTGTCAAGAATTGCTGTGCTTTCCGAATGTGACGGTGTGTTTTTTCACAAAGGGAGGTCAGCGGTGACTTCCCTTTTTTACTGCCATTTTTTAGGGGGAATGAATGATGAGAAACAATGAAAAAATCAAATATGCCGCTATGACAGCGATGTTTGCGGCACTTATCACCATAACGACAGCTTATGTAAAAATCCCTGCACCGTTGGGTTATGCTCATGCAGGTGACAGCATGATATATCTTTCGGCAAGCGTTTTGCCCGGACCGCTCGGTTTTGCAGCGGCTTCGATAGGCGGAGGACTTGCGGATTTATTGGCAGGCTATCCTCAATGGGCATTGCCGACAGCGATTATAAAAGCGTTGAATGTACTGCCGTTTTTTCTGATAAAGCATTTTTTGAAAGACAGTCCGAAACTTGAAAAAATCATCAGTTTGCCGAATTTGCTTATGCTGATACCTACAACGATAATTACAATAGGCGGTTATTTCGCAGCAAATGCTTTACTTTATGATATATCGGCAGCGATTGGAGAAATACTTCCGAATTTCATTCAAGCGGGCGTTGGAGCAGTACTGTTTGTGATACTCGGAAAAAGCCTTGACGCTGCCAATTTCAAGGCAAATATATTGTCCGTGGGAAAGGAAAAAAGACATGAAGCATAGAAAATTAACGGCACTTTTATTTGTCGTAACACTTGGTCTTGTCAGTTTAACAGCCTGTACAAATAGTGTATCGGGTAAGGATAAAAACTCATTTGCAGTATCGGACAGCGAAAAAAACTGTTGCCACGAAAAATTCAACTGCTGTGAAAATAAAGAAAATTCGCATATTCCCGATTGCTGCGGAGAATAAAATTCAATTATGAAAGGAAAATGGAAATGAATAAGAAAATTACTGCTGCATTTTTGGCAGCCACACTTACAATAACAGCCTTGGCAGGCTGCAATGACGTTTCAGAAAATACATCTTCAAACAACAATGATAATTCAACCTCAAATAGTACAACATCAAATTCACTCGAAAAAACAAGCTTTAATCTCGGGCATCTCAATTCAACGGCACATCTTCTCGGATTTGTCGCAAAAGAGGAGGGATATTTTGAGGAAGAAGGACTTGATGTGACACTTACGTTATTTTCGTCAGCGGCAGAGCTTTCAACGGGACTTGAATCCGAAAAATTAGATGTTGCCTTTATCGGTTCTGTACCGTCAATCACTTTTCAGAGCAAGGGACATGATTTGACAATTTTCGGTGGTGCTATGACAAACGGTCACGGTTATGTTATCAAACCCGAATATGTTGAGGGACTGAGTGAATGGGACGTTTCCATTCTGAAAGGAAGAAATGTCGCTTCTGTTAAAAACAGCGTACAAGATGCGGAATTGCAGATACTTCTGAAAGACAAGGGTATTGAAATAGGTGAGGGTGAGGACAAAGTAAATATTGTTTATTTCGACAGCCAGAAAGATGCATATAACGCTCTCCAAAATGACACAATTGACGCTGTATCGGCATATTCACCCTATACATCACTTGCCGAAAGTCAGGGATATAAAATCGTTTATCGCTGCTCGGAAGAACCTTTGCTTGAAAATCAGCCCTGCTGCCGTCAGGTAGCTTCAACGGAGGCTCTTGAAAAATATCCGAATTCCTATCAAGCATTTGAAAGAGCATTGATAAAAGCCTATAAATTTACACAGGAAAATCAAGAACAGACCGTCAAAGACGTTAAAAAATACATTGACATTGAAGAAGATTTGATTAACACGGAAATATATGGAGGTTACGGCACATCAGTTCCCGATCCCGACAAGCAGGGTACAGTAGCTTTGAAAAATTCCATCGTAGAGCTTGGCTATACGGAAGATTATGATATAGATAAGCTCTATAATACGGATATTTATAAAAATGCCCTTGAAAGTCTGATTGCAGAAAATCCCGATGATAAAATTTATGAGGAATTGAAAAAACATTTTGATGAATTTGAATGATACGAGATGAGTGTATATGAGTAAAATTGAGATAAATCATTTAACGGTGGACTATACCGAAAAGAAAAAAAGTTTTACTGCGTTGAAAGATGTAAGTTTCTCCATTGAGGAGGGCGAATTTGTCAGCGTGATAGGCTCAAGCGGCTGCGGAAAAAGTACTCTTTTGAGTATATTGGAGGGTATCAATACCCCGACTGACGGTGAAATTCTTATCAACGGTGAAAAAATAAAAGGCACGGGTACGGACAGAGGAGTGGTATTTCAGCATTATTCTCTGTTTCCGTGGATGACCGCAAGAAAAAATGTTGCTTTCGGGATAAAGCAGGTCAACCATTCCGCAAGCCGTTCGGAGAGATATAAAATAGCTGATGAATTTCTCGATAAAGTCGGATTGGAGCAGTTCAAAAATAAATATCCGTCACAGCTTTCGGGAGGTATGCAGCAGAGAGTTGCTATTGCGAGAGCATTGGCAATGGATACCGATATATTGCTGATGGACGAGCCGTTTGGTGCGATAGATGCAAAAAACCGCACTATATTGCAAGAATTATTGCTTGAATTATGGGAAAGTGCCACACCGAGAAAGACCGTTGTATTTGTCACACATGATATAGATGAAGCAATACTTCTTTCGGATAAAATCGTTATGATGACGGCAAATCCCGGGCGTGTCTATCGTGAATTGAAAGTTCCTTTTGACCGCCCGAGAAATCGTTCGGAATTGGTGCAGACAAAGGAATACAATCAATTCAGAAATAATCTTTTATTACTCTTTTATAGTGATATTGCGGATAAAATCGGTGGTGAGGAGGTAGTTTTGTAATGAATATACCGGCAGATACTATACCGTCAGTAAAAGCTGACAGGAAAATAAAAATCAATTCCGAACTGAAAACGGAGTTTTTAAAGAGATATTTCAGAGTTGTTCACGGATTGTTTGCTGTACTCATACTGATACAATTTTTGCCCGATAAGCTCACAACGGATACTTATACTTCTTATGTAATATGGTTTGCAGTGGGAGTTGAAGTTATTACAATCATATTTTCGGCACTTATCAAAAAAATCGGAAGTCTGAATTTATTTACTGATATAGTTGCTTTTATCTATGGATTTCTGATTTTATGGACATTGGCAACAGCAAAATTCAATCTGCTGAAAGCGGCACTGTTTCCGCCCCCCGGAAAAGTTTTCTGGCAGTTCGTTGATGATTACGATAAAATTTTAGTCAATATACAAAGTTCGGTCGGAATTATTCTGCAAGGATATTTATTGGCACTGATTATAGCGATACCGTTGGGATTGTTTCTCGGCTGGAATGCAAGGCTTGGCAGTTCGGCAACATATATATCAAAATTTTTGGGTGCAATTCCGCCTATCGTATATATCCCCTATGGAATAGCACTTTTACCGACATTTAAAAGCGTATCGGTATTTGTAATATTTCTTGCTACATTTTGGCCTGTACTCAGCGGAACAATGAGTGGTGTAATGAATGTTGAAAAAAAGACGATAGATTCCGCAAAGGTTTTGAACGTGGGTAAATTCACCATGATGTTTTCGGTAATTCTCCCCGCATCGCTTCAGCAGATATTTATAGGCTGCAATCAGGGCTTGACAGTTTCATTCGTACTTCTCACATCAGCCGAAATGATAGGTGCACAGAGCGGTCTTGGCTATTATATCAAAAATTACTCGGATTTCGGAGATTATACAAGAACGATAGTCGGCTTGATAGTGGTCGGAATCGTAATAGTGATAATATCATTTGTAGGAACACACAGATATATAGTTGTAGAGATAACATAGTTGGAATATACGGAAAATCACATAAAATTTATTTATCTGATTGTAATATTTACGATATTGCTAGTGGGTTTTATATTGAAAAAGGGTCGAACGACATAATGCTCTCAAATTGTAAGATTGGTGATATCAAAGGGAAACTATTCCCCAAAGTAGAGAGTCCTCTATTGCTTGAAAAATGTACAATAACACACGACAAGGATGAATCTGGTGACAAATCAAACGTCATATTAAGAAATTGCCAATGGATTGTTCCAGCAAATACGAAACAAGAGCCCATTGAAATTAGGCAGCATTCTGCCGATTCAATTGTAAATGCTGAAAAAAAGCAAGAAAAAACAGATCCACTTATTAATGCAGATTATGCGGTATTCGATGATGTTTTATATTTCGATGAAAGTATAAGTCTAAATGAAAGAGAAGGTTTCATAGATAAGACAGGACGTGTGGTAATTCCTTTCTCGTATGATGTTACCGATGATTTCAAGGATGGGTTAGCTCAGGTGATAATTAATGATAAATACGGATTCATTGATAAAACTGGGAAAATGGTGATTCCATGCAAATATGATTTTGCTTCTGAATCCTTCTATGAAGGGTTGGCTCGTGTGGAGATTAAAGAGAAACTCGGATTCATTAACAAAACCGGCCGAAAAGTTATACCATTAAAATACGATTCTGCACTTGATTTTAAGGAAGGCTTGGCAAGAGTAGAATTAAAAGGCAAACTAGGTTTTATAGACAAAACGGGGCGTGTCGTAATTCCATTTATTTACGATAAAGTTGGTGAATTTAATGAAGGATTGGCAGATGTTGTACATAATGGGAAAA
>ONIF01000051.1 GCA_900317795.1 uncultured Eubacteriales bacterium
CTGTTACAACCAATGCACAAGCCGCTGCTGCGGAAACGATTTTGATTATCTTTGACTTTTTAGGCATAGTAATGACCTCCTTTTTGTTTTTATCGGCTTCAAGAGCCGCTTTCACGGCATTTTCAACGGCTGACTGAGGTGCTTTTATTTCATTTATCCTGTCTGTATATTCATTTTTTATCACAATATCAATCCTCCTCTGTCAGAATTTTCTTTAATTTTTTTCTTGCCCTCTGCAAGTCCGAACTTATGGTATTCAGCTTTTTGCCGAGCGTGTCGGCAATTTCCTGTAAAGTGAAGTTTTCATAGTAATATAGATATATAACAGTCCTGTATTTTTCGGGCAGGCTGAATATTTCTTCAAGCACATTGTCTTTTTCCTGCGAGGGCGTGTTTATGTAATCGTCAAGGGGTTCTGTCTGGGTACGCTTTTTATGCCTGTACAAATCATGGCATTTATTCACGGTAACTTTTATCAGCCATCTTTTCAGATATTCTTTATCATTCAAGGGAGCATTTTTCGTTACAAGCAAAATGCTGACTTCCTGTAAAATATCCTCTGCGTCATGGTGATTTCCTGTATTCTGGTAAGCTATCCTGTATATCATGTCTGCATTGTCACGGACAGCACTTTCTATCAATGCAGAACGTTCATTTTCGCCGGCGAGATTGTTTTTCAAGTGAAAACCTCCTTTCACTTATATAACGATTGGAAATATATGTTTTCGTGCAGGCAGAAAAAAAATTTCTCATTCCTCACTCCTCATTGAAAAAAAAATTTCTCCTTAAATCAGACAAGGACAAATCTGATTTAAGGAGAATATGCATTCGCCAAAAAAGCACAAGGGGGTAATATATGCAGTTTTCACAAATACATTGGGGGAATGTTTCCTCACAAATCCCGATTAAAGTTTTTGATTGCTTCCCTCTGCTTATATAGATACATGAAAATCCAAAAAGTTCAAAAATTTTTTTAATTTTCTAAATTATTTTTTATCCCTATCAAGCACTTTCCGAGATATACTTCCCCGTCGGGCTGATTGCGATACCATTTTGTACTCTCTATTCCGCTTTCGGCACTTATCGTAATATCCTCGTTTAAAATATTGATTTCTTCCAGTTCAAAGCAGTTTTTAAAAGTACCTTTTTCGATGACGCTGACGTTTTCGGGAATGGTTATGCTTTCCAAGTGAGTGTAATTCCAGAAAGTATTTTCTCCGATAGTTTCAAGACTGTCGGGCAGGGTGATACTAAACTTAACACCCGAATTATACTGATTGACTTCATTGAAAGACATATCAATATGTGTATAATCGCTTAAAGGCGAAATGCTGTCATAAAGACCTGTTTCGGCAAGTTCATCTTGTATATTCAGCGGTACGGTGAAAGAATACAAGATACTTGAATTTTGTTTGCTGATACTTACTTGTGTATTTACGGCAAAACACCAGAAAAATGTTTTGTTTATATCTTTTACTCCGTCACATACCGTAATATTCACTTTTTTTATTTCGGGCATATCGTCATATTTCAATTTATACGAGTAATACCAGTAATCAATATTGTTATAAAAGAGGTCTATTTCTTCGAGTGCCTTACAGCCGTTAAAGCTGTCGCCTACAAACTGCATATACGGAGAAAAATGTATTTTTTTAAGCTGTTTGCAGTCTTTGAAAGCATCTTTTTCAATGGTGACGGGGGCATTTTTGAAGTCAAGTTCGGTTATTCCCGAATTGCCGAATGCATTTGCCGAAACGGTTTCAAGTTTATCCCCAAATGTCACATTTTCAATCGGGCATTTCTCAAATGCGGATATTCCCACACTTTTCAGATTTTCAGAAAATTCCACCTCTTTCAGTTTTTCACACCATTTGAATGCATACCCGTCTATTCTTTCAACATTTTTTCCCAAAACCGCTTTTTCAAGGTTCATGCAGAATTCAAATGCACAGGAAGATATTTTCGTCACGCTGTCGGGCACGGTCAGACTTTTGATTGACATATTGTCATGGAATGCACCATTCCCTATTTCCGTCACGGGAATGCCCTCTATATTATCGGGTATGATGACATTTTCATCAAGGCTGTTGTCGGGCTTCACCTGCATAAGCACAGCCTCATTTACTGACGGATAAATCATATATTCATAATTTTCATCTTCCAAAGAATAGTACTCCGAAAAATCCCTCTCGGGCATGGAACGCTCTATTTCAATATATTCCGTATCATACACAGTACTTGTTACTATTTTCTCAACTTCCTTTTCTACTTCCTTTTCGACCTCTTTTTCAATTTCAACTATGCTCGTTTCCTTTACAATCTCTTTTACAATGCTTGTTTCTTTTATGACAACGGGAGGAGTGCTTTTTTCAAGAGAGCTTTCTATATAACTCTCTATCATTTCCTCTGCAACGCTCTCGGCAGAACTTTCAAAAGAACTTTCCGCTGTCTGAACGGTTTCGGAAATGAAAGAGGACTGCACATCACTTACGGTACTTTCGGGCATTGAAGAAGATGACGTTACAAGCACCGTACAAGCCGTTATCACCGCTGCGGCAGATGTGCCGACAGAAATTCTTGTTGCAGCGGCATGGCTTATTGTATGGGCGGTCATTGAACTTACAGCAGACGATACAACCGTACTTGTCATATTTCCCGCTGTACCGGCAACTATATTGCACATACTGCAAAGACTTTGCGGTATTTCCGCACTTGCCGAAACATACGATATAATATTTCCCAATCCCGAAAATATGTCCATGCCGTAAAGCTTTATACCGTACTTTTCATAGGACTTCAATTTCTTTTCCAGACTTTTTCTTGCATAATTCAAACGGCTTTTAACCGTTCCCTGACTTATGCCAAGTTCCTCCGCAATCCTTTCAACCGCCATATCACAGTAATAATACATAAAAATTACCGTTTTATGCTTTTCCGATAACTCCGATATTGCTTTATATAAAATTTTATTGGTTTCACCGCTGTCCAGATGTTCACACGGCAGAATTTCCGTAAAATCCCCTGTTTCCGTATTTGCCATCATCTCTATACCGTTCTCATCTGCATCATCTGTTACATAGTCGTGGCGATCCCTTAAAAACTTCCTGCACTTATTCACGGTAATAGCCTTTAACCATGAATGAAATGATTCGGGGGATTTGAGTGAAGATATTTTCTCCATTACCGTCACAAATACGTCATGTGTAATATCCTCCGTTTCATGCTCATCATGTATAAGATTTTTTACAACGATATATACCTCTCCCACATACATATTATAAAGCTGTTCCAATGCGGCTTTATCACTTTTCTTTGCAGCTATCACGGTTTCCGTCAAATTCACTTCAAATTCCCCCTTTTTCTCTTATATTACAATTATAGTGGATTATATCAAAATATACAATAGGTATAGAAAAAAATCCCTGTACGAAATTCACCGTACAGGAATTTTTTTCATAGAGTTTTTAAGTAACTCATAAACTCTTTTTTATTGTCAATCGCTTTTGTGGTAGGTCTGCCGAGATTTCCCCTTGCACCTATCGCACTTTTTACTTCTATAAAACTCAGCTCACAACATTCTTTTGCTTTCATAAGCTCTCTGTCGAGTTCGTCAAAGTTCTCTGCACAAACTGCATTGGGATAGCCGCAAGCTTTTGCAACTGCAACAAGGTCTGTTTGTGAAGCCACCGTAGGCATACCTCCCACTGTTTCATGTGCACCGTTATTTATCACAATGTGAACGAGATTTTTCGGCTTGTTAGCACCTATCAAAGCCATTGCACCCATGTGCATAAGTGCCGCACCGTCACCGTCTATGCACCATATTTTGACATCGGGCTTATTAACTGCCACTCCAAACGCTATGGAAGAACTATGCCCCATAGAGCCGACTGTGAGAAAATCATATTGATGACTTTGCCCGTTTGCAGTCCTAATTTCAAACAATTCACGGCTTGCCTTGCCCGTTGTCGAAATTATCGGATTTCCTCCACTAACCTCCGTTATATGCTTGATTATCTCCTCACGAAGCATTGTATTTTCATTTTTATATTCCGCTTTTCCGTCATAAGTCAACGCATCTTTTCCTATGACAAATGCAACGTCTTTTCCCTGTGAAAGAATTTTCTTAAACTCACCCATTGCTTGATAAACTTCTTCGTCTGAAGTATCTTTGTTGATGATAAAGGTGCTTATTCCCATGTCTTCAAGGAGTTTCACCGTCACTTCTCCCTGATAGATATGCTGAGGTTCGTCATGTATGCCGGGCTGACCTCTCCACCCCACAATAAATATTACAGGAATACCATATACTTTCTCATTCAGCAACGACGCAACAGGATTGATTATATTTCCCTCGCCCGAATTCTGCATATAAACGACAGGCACTTTTCCCGTTGCAAGATGATAGCCTGCCGCAATCGCTGTACAATTTCCCTCATTTGCCGCAATAATGTGATGTTTTGCGTCTATGCCGTATGTATTCATCAGATAATTGCAAAGTGCCTTTAACTGACTGTCAGGCACGCCTGTGAAAAAATCCGCACCTGTGATTTCCACCAACTTTTCCGCTTTCAAGAAAATCTCCCCCTTTACAATTCATCTATCAATGTAATAATATCTTTTATCGGCAAAAGCCTTTCATCAACTTCCTTTGCCCTGTGATAACGGAGAATATCTTCTGCTGTTTTCTGCATGGCAGGAAATGCCGACCTCGTAAGCTGATTGGCATATATCACTATATTCACTCCATGCTCTGCCAACTCCTCCTCCGTGATAGAGTCAAAGCTTGACGGAACGACTACAATAGGCGTTTTTTTATCCGTTTTGCGAAATTCATCACAAAATGCAAGTATCTCGTCAGGCTCTTTTTTTCTGCTGTGTATCATGATACCGTCAGCACCTGCATTCACATAAGCAAATGCCCTTTCAAGAGCGTCTTTCATGCCCTTTTCCAAGATAAGACTTTCTATCCTTGCAATTATCATGAAATCTTCCGTAAGCTGTATATGCTTTCCTGCCGATATTTTATCACAAAATTCTTTTATACTCGCCTGTGTCTGTTTTACCTCCGTGCCGAAAAGACTGTTCTTTTTAAGCCCCTTCTTATCTTCTATGATAATCGCACTAACTCCCATTCTTTCAAGAGTTCTTATATTATACACAAAATGCTCTGTCAATCCGCCTGTGTCACCGTCAAGTATAATGGGCTTTGTCGTCACTTCCATTATATCATCTACGGTACGAAGTCTTGACGACATATCCAAAAGTTCTATATCGGGCTTTCCCTTTACGGTGCTGTCACAAAGACTGCTTACCCACATTCCGTCAAACTGGTCAAGCCTGCCGTTATTTTCTACAACTGTCTTTTCCGCAATAAGCCCCGTCAAACCGCTGTGTGCCTCTATGATTTTCACTATCGGACATATATCTATCAACTGTTTCAGTCTTTTCCGCCTGTACTCGGGCATGGAAAGCTTTTCTCTCAAAAGCTTTTCCGCCTTTGTAATCTTTTCGCTGTAAGTATAGGGAATATCAACTACCTTTCCGCCATACTCCAAAACTTTTTCCATAACGTGCATTCTTATGGCAGAGGGCGGACCGTATTTCCAGTTATCCCCGTGAATGATATAATCGGGCTTCATCTTCTCTATAACATCATCATATAGCATATCATTCTGTATAATAACCTCCTCTACCCCCTCAATCGAGTGGTAAAGCTTTACTCTCTCCTCCTGAGAAAGCGTGGGAAATTTATTGTATCGGATAAGAGCCTTGTCGGACAATGCACCTATTACCACTTTTCCAAGCTTTTTCGCTTCATTGATGATATTCAAATGTCCCTCGTGTATTATGTCGGTACAAAAACAAGTATATACCGTTTTCATGTTTGTTCTCCTTAACTGCTGTATTTTACGGGAACTGCCTCCCCGAAATCACTCCGCTGTTTTCTCAGCTTCCGAAGATGTATTTTCTTCTTCCGTCACTTTCTCTTTTTCTTTCTTTTTCCAAAACTTCTTCTTTTTATTTTTGTTTTCTTCTTCGGTCTGTTGATTTTTGAGAGCCGTTTCCAAAATTTCCGCACGCTTGTTTATCAAATAATCCGTTATCACTTCGACAGATTTTCCCCGATATGCCCAAGTTTCCTTTCGGGCATTTTCAATCGCCTCCATATGCGAGCCGTCACGCATAACCGTGTCAATAAGTTCCTTTATATTTTCAATGTTATCCGCTGTAAGCTGTCTGCCGATTTTTTCGAGAGTGGTAAAAGTCCAAAGTTCCCCGTCTGTCCAGCAGGCATCATAAGGCGACCTGTCAAATGACGTATCCGCATAGATAACGGGCTTGTTGAAAATAAGGGCATATTCAAATATTACTCCCGAAAAGTCTGATATTAAAATATCGGAATGCCTTAACACTTCAAAATTGTCATTGTCCCTGTTCCATTCCAATCCGTCACTTTCGGGATATTCCTGCATAAGCTTTTCCATCAATTCCTTTTCGGAAACGAAAGACTGCGGGTGAGGGCGAATGATGATATGATAGCCTGTTTTTTGGAGAGCGTCAATGATACTTCCTCCATACCTTCCGAATATACTGCTTTTTCCCCACGAGGGAGCAAGCAGTACAGTTGTTGGGTGTTCGGGGAGAGGTTCGGCATTTTCAAGACGTTTCTGCATGGTGTCGAACCATGTAAGACCGCCTAACAACAGTTCCTTTGCAGGCAGGTTACGCTTTTTTTCCAATTCCCTCACCTGTTCTATCTGGTAATCACCCGAAAGAAGTACAGCGTCATAATAATCCAAGCCGAACATACGGTATATCACAATGTCACCCGACGCATGGGGAACGTGTACATAATATTTGACACCTTTGGAACGTTTCCACTGATAAACGTCAAGTCCGGGAGTTGTGGAAAGCATGATGTCCGCTTTGAGATAATTCAGCTTTCCGAATGCCACATTTCCCTCACCTATGAAAGTGCAGGTTACATATTGATAATCTTTTTCAAGTGCGGGGTCGTCGGGCGATGCCGTGAGATAGCTTAAAGGCTGTTCACGGCGTTCAAATTCATCGCATATCGGCTCAAATACATTCCAGTAACGCTTACTGTCGGAAAATATCGCAAACGGAATATTATCATTTACATCATTTTTCGCTTTTGCACCGCCCGTCAGCCAAAACTGCATTTTTGAAAACAACGCTCTTAAAAGATATACCGCTGCACCTGCAATGCCTATCAAAATCGTAAAAAGCATACTTCCCGTGCCGGGGTCTATATATAAATTCATACCGAAATCTCCTTTTCAGAAAGTGCAAATATCAATGAAAATCAAGTTCTTTCCAGTTGCCCAGGTCAAAAATATTGTCATGCACGGAATACCAGCGGGAAGGTGCAAAAGTATTTCCGTCGTTTTGCTCGATGTCCCACAATTCCGACAAAATAAGGGGCTGTTCGCCCTGCTTGGCATCACTGTTGACAGGCTTTCCCGTAAAGGGATTGACAGGCTCGGAAATAAGCCCTTTCATTGCAAGTACGGGCGTATCGGCATTGGTCATAAATGACATATCCGTTTTAAAGCCCCTGCTGTTGAAGTCCTTGACAAGAAAAAGCGGATTATAGTCGAGAACATCTTTAATGCCTCCTGCCGAAAAGTCTGCTATCATATCATCAAAACTGCACAGTTCGGGAGCTCCGTGGTCGGCAGCAATGATAATCCTTGTATTGTCATAAACACCGTTTTCACGCATATAATCAAACCATTCGCCCATTCTCAGCAAAGCTCCCATATTGATATGATAATGTTTCATCTGAAACGGCTCCGTAACATTGGCAGTCACTCCGTTGTATGTAAAACGGTCGGAATGAAGCATATCATACGTCGTATTGTCAACGTAGTATGAGGGGGTGTAATCGGGCGTTTGAAGAAGCTGTACTTCATGGGTTGTACTGTTGCTCATCATCAAAAATGTATTGTTTTCGGTTTCTTCGCTCACCGTCATGTTTCCGAGATTTTTAAGAACGAAATACGCACCCAAAAAACCGTCATTCATTCCTATATCCTGATGAACTCCGTCATAAGCCTGCCATGCACTTGAAGATTTATCATAATATGTACCGTAATTATACAAAAAAGAATGCATGACACACGGACTGATTTTCATAATGCTGTAACAGAAGAAATTTCTCCTCCATACGTCCTGAAGTTCCATGGCTCGACCGTTTATTTCTTCCTGATGTACCTGACCTTCCTCGACATTATATACTTTCATATCGGGGTATTCGTCAAATATACTTATATCGGGCACCCATGAATAGCCTGCATAAGTAGGCTCTATTACCGTCACATCATAGCCGTTTTCATCAAAAAGAACAGGCATCACTTTCAATGCTTCATCATGCTTGTCGGAAAGCTTTTCCGATGAACGCTTATTCATTTCTTCGGGAGTATATTCATATCCCCCGTACAGTGCGGGAGCACCGAAATTCGTTGCCACTCCATACGAAATCGTATTCGGATAGTAGGTAAAACCGTCAAATTTTTCTTTCAGTTCGGGCTTTTCATTGAATATATACGGCAGATAACTGCTGATTGCCCTGTCCAGCATGAAAACAATCACATTTTGCTTGTTTTTGCTCAGATGTATAATCTTTCCAATATCATCATTTCCCTGTTCTTCAACAGGCTTGTAATTCTCAACTGCTTTGAGAATATCGGGTTCTGCCTCCTGTATCTTCGAGGCATTCACTCCCGTCACTCCCGCCACTGCAATGAATAAAGCAATATACAGCGTCTGAACGGCACGTCTGCTCTTTTTCCATATAAAAAACAGAATAGCCGACACTCCCAATATAACACAAATGTTGATAAAATTTTCCATAAATTCATAAAAAGGACTTCTCAAAATTTTGAGGTCTGCCGACAGCGTACCCAGATTGGTCGCAAAAAACATATAGTTGATTACCGCACAAACCGAACACATTAAAATCAGTATTTCAAGAATATTTCTGACAGAGCGGTTGGCAAGATAGTAAATCAGCATGAACCATACCATAAAAAATCCCGATGCCAGCAAAAAAGAATTGACTATATGAAGGAACGGGCTGTGATAATCGGAAAGCAAAACAAACTCCATCGGTGATGAAGCAACCACCGATGAGGGAATCAGCAGACCTGTCAGCAGTGTCATAAAAATACATCCGCTTGCAAACAAACCAAACTTTGGAGTGCGTTCCCGAATGCGTACACGGAGCTTTGCAAAGCGTTTTCCGAAAGATGACTGACCGAAAGAAGAATACTTTTTGATAAGAGTAACAAGCCAAGGCAGCTGACAAACAAGTCCCACATCAATAAAAAATGTAAGTATTCTGATATTGCCGCTGATAAACACCAATGAAAATATGATGATTGCCGCACCTATCCCCGAAAATACAAAATTGATGACATTATGATTTCCCTTGAACCTCATAATAATATTTTTCACCAGCGAAAACAAATTGTTGACTGTCCAGTAAAGCACCAGTCCCGACGGAGAATGATACAACAGTACCAAAAACAGTATCGCCATTCCGTAAAGCTGCACTTTATCCCCTATTTTCAGCATTCTGTCGGGTTCTGCCATGTTTTCGAGAAAGAGAAATGCATTGGAAAGCTCCCCCAAACCCGAAAGATAATTGTACGCTGCAATAAAAAACGGTATCTCCAATATGAGCGGCAGCAATCCCCTTACCGCATAATACGGCTTATAATCATTCTGGCGATAGTACGTTTGAAGCATCATGAAACGCTCGTTTCCCGAAAACGTCTTTTTAATATGCTTTATCCAATGCTCCATACGCTTTTCCTGTTCACGCTCCCTGCTTTGTGCAGCGTCTGCACGGCAGTACAGCGGCAGCAAAAGAAAATTGACTACCAAACTCAATACAATCACGGATATTCCCGTATTTTTCGTGAACAGCTTTGCATAGAAAAAAACAAACTCATAAATGATAGTAAGCGGTTCAATAAAAATCTGAAAAACAGCCTGCCCGAATGACATCAAAAGCACCTCGATAATTAAAATATAATTCCTGTCGGTGAATTTCTTAAAAAATTTCACACGCAATTATTTTATCACACACATCTGCAAATGTCCAGGATATATTTTTACTTTGAACAAAAAACGACACAGTCCTTTATACCGACTGTGCCGCTTTTATCATTCTTCTTCTGTTTCCATCACGTCATGTATGACTGCATGAAGTGTGTCAGCGGATTTCCTTAACTCCTGCTGCTCAAAATAACTCAAATCTATCGGTACACTTGATTCCACACCGTTTTTCCCTACGATTGCAGGCATACTCAACGCTACATCATTGATTCCAAGACTGCCATGCTGTATGAACGATACGGGCAAAATCGACTTCTCATCTCTCATGATTGCCTCGCATATCCTCTTGACAGACATCGCTATTCCATAGTACGTAGCATGTTTCTTTTCTATTATCTCATACGCACTGTTCTTTACATCTTCCGCTATCTTCTTCATTGCCGCCTGATGATTGTAATGTCCCCTCATCTCGCAAAAATTATTGATCGGTATTCCCGATACATTTGCACTGCTCCATGCAGCTATTTCACTGTCACCATGCTCGCCTATGATAAACGCATGGACAGAACGGCTGTCAACATCAAGGTGTTCGCCCAATATAAATTTCAGTCTTGCCGAATCCAATACCGTTCCCGAACCGAATACCCTGTTTTCCGGATAACCCGACAGCTTTGCTGCCGCATACGTCAGTACATCTACCGGATTTGCCACTATCAGAAGTATCGCCTCTTTATTATTCTCCGCTATCTGAGGAATGATGGAACGGAATATCCCTACATTCTTTTTCACCAAGTCCAAACGGGTTTCACCGGGCTTCTGTCCCGCACCTGCCGTTACAATAATGATTGCTGCGTCCGAAAGGTCTTTGTAATCCCCTGCATATATCGTCATCGGCTTCGCAAACGGCAATCCATGACTGATATCCAATGCTTCACCCTCTGCTTTGAGGCGGTCTGCGTCTATGAGTACCATCTCCGAAAAAAGTCCGCTCTGCATTAACGCAAATGCCGATGCCGCACCCACAAACCCACAACCTACTATTGCCACTTTCCTGTTATTGATACTGCTCATAAAATCATCTCCATTACTTTTTATAAAAACTATTATACACCAATTTTATATAAAATACAATCATATCTATAAAAAAACAGCCTTGACTTAAAAAAGTCAAAGCCGTTTTTTATATGAAAGTGGCAGAGTGAAACGATAAGCCGGGTTCTGTCGTGAACAGCCATCTATCTTGGCAGCCCGTTGCCGGTACTGCTCAATGCCACCTATTCAAAGCCGTCGGGCAGACGTTATTGCTTTACTGCGGTGTTGCTCCGGATAGGGTTTACAGGCTCCCCCGGTCACCCGAGGGAGCGGTGAGCTCTTACCTCGCCTTTCCACCCTTACCCATGCACGCATGGGCGGTATATCTCTGTTGCACTTTCCCTGAGGTCGCCCTCGGCGGCCGTTAGCCGTTATCCTTGCCCTGTGGAGCCCGGACTTTCCTCAAATGCAGCCTTTCGGCTTGCACTCGCAGCTGTTTATCTCACTCCGCCACGCATTATACCACAATTTCACCCGAATGTCAATCATGAATAAATATGCACTACCCATGTATATTCTTTAAAAGAATAATAATCACTCAAAAATATGACCGTTTTTCACTTAAAATTTCAGTCAAAAGTGATTTTAATTCTCCACAAATTTCCATCAATCTTTCCATTTTTCCGTCAACCCGTGAATAAAATTCCGTTCACCCTCCACAGTAAAAATACCCAATTACATGAAATGACAAATTTTATTTAATTGGAGGTTTTTACTTATGAAAAAGTCTTTCAAAAAGGCAGGAGCAGCCGTTCTTTCTATGGCAATGCTTCTCTCAATGGGTGCTGTAAGTATGCCCGCTTACGCTGCTGGTAACACTATTAAGCCCGCTTCTGTAGAAGTTAGCATTAACAATATCAATACTTGGGCAGATGATGACACTCATCACTATGAATATCTTGATAATTTG
>ONIF01000024.1 GCA_900317795.1 uncultured Eubacteriales bacterium
TGTTACAGCACTTTTACAGAGAAAAATTTCTTTGCAATATTGCCGTTTGAGTCTTTGACTTTAATACAGATGTCATAATCTGTATTTTTGTAAGGTCTGACAATAATTTCATCTTTGTATGAGTAGCCCTGACGCACAGTCCATTTAGTTTCGGATTTTTTCTTATAGAGTACCGCATAGTCATAACTGCCATAGTAGCTTATACCGCCTGTTGCAGAGCCTTTCAGTGTGACAGTTTCACCCTTTTTTATTGTTGTTGCGGAAATCGTGGAAGTATTTTTCAGCTTGTCATTGACTTTTACTTCAAAGAATTTCTTTTTTATTGTTCCCTTGCTGTCTTTGACTTTGACACATATATCGTAGTCAGTAGCTTTTGCAGGTTTTACACTTATAACATCATTTGAGCTGTAATTCTGTTTTACAGTCCATTTTGTGTCGAATTTTTTCTTATAAAGTACAGCATATGTATAGTCACCCTCACCAAATACAGCATTTGCATTTACTGTCACACTATCCCCGATTATTATATTATCATTGTCAATACGGGAAATATTACTATATCCGCTTACAAATGATATATTAGCATACGAATGATATTCTTTTCCGTATTCTTCCGCATAGCTGCCTTTTTTACCGTATATTGCAACAATACTACCTGGAAATGCCCATTCATCTATTAAAGTTACACTTGCAGGTATTACTACATTAACGTCACAATAGCAGTTTCTGAAAGCATACCCCTCTATTTTAGTAACACCATCTTCAAGTATTGCTTCCTGAAGGTATGGGGTTTCATTAAATGCACTATAACTTAATGTCTTTATACTGCCCGGTATCTTTATGCTTACAAGAAAACTGTTGCTGAAACAGTCCCCACCCATTGATGTAACACTGTCAGGTATAGTTACACCTGTCAGCTTACTGCTGTGAAAAGCATAAGCACCTATTTCTTTGACACTGTCAGGTATAACATATGTTCCTGTTCTGCCCTGAGGATACGCAACCAATACAGACTTATCCTTGCTGAATAAAACGCCGTCTATGGAAGAATAATTTTTATTTTTTGAACCGACATTTATACTTGTCATATTGTGACATTCATTGAAAATACGGCTGTTTATAGATGTAACACTGTTGGGGAACGTGATACTTGTAAGGCTTTTGCAATCCCAAAAAGCACAATCATCAATACTTGTCACACCTTCGGGAAGATTTATTTCCGTCAGGCTTTGGCATCTGAAAAATGCATCCATTCCAATAGATTTGACACTGTTTGGAATATTTACGCTTGTCAGTTTTAAACATTCATAGAACATATGATGAGGAATAGATGTTAAGGCAGCATCTATCTTTACAGTTTTCAGACTGCTGCATTCGCTGAATACCCCGTTACCCACAGATGTTACACCGGCAGGGACAGTTATTTCCGCCAAAGAAGTACATCTTTCGAATGCATCGTCACCAATAAATTCAGTTTTTTCAGGCAGCTTTATATTTTTTAAAGATTTGCAGCCAATAAAAGCACCGTCACCTATTGATGTCAAATTATCCGGCAATGTTATATCAGCGAGATTCTCGCAAAAACCAAAAGAGTATTCACCGATAGATTTCAAAGCCGGTGAAAAACTTATGTTTGTAAGTATACTATTACGGAATGCCTCATCATCTACTGATGTAACACTTGCCGGCATTTTAAATGTTCCTTGTTTTTTTGGCGGGCAAAATATCAGCTCTGTTTTGTCTTTGTTGAATAATACCCCATTTTCAGATGAATACATACTGTTATCGGGGCTGACAGTAACACTTTTCAAGTTAGAACATTTTCTGAACGGAGAGAAGATTTCTGTTATACCGGCAGGAATCGTTATATTTCCAATGCGGTAACCGTTTTCCAATGACCAGTATCCTATTTTTGATACAGTTTTTCCATCTATTTTGCCGGGAATTATGAGGTTTTCGATATATCTCTCCCCGATATACTCCGTGATGATAATAGTGTTATCGGACTGTACCCAATATTTAAAATCACCGTAAGTTAAATCTGCTGCACTGACTGAAACACCGCTTGTGCCAATATAATAACCTGCTGTTGTAAACCCTGTACCTGTTATCATAGCCGCCGCAAGCGACACCGCCAATACCTTACGCAGAATGCTGCTTTTATTGACTTTCATTTGCAAAACCTCCTGTTTATATGAATAAGTATTTGTACTTATTTTAACATGATATTAAAATTTTTGTATTACCCAAACAGAATAATTATCCCAAACAGAAAGCAATGTTAGCATTTTTTGTAAATGAATTAGGTATTATTTTCAATATCTTTGATTTTATTTTCAAGACGATACTGTGACGGAGTAACACCGTAATATTCCTTAAAAACCACTCCGAATTTTGCTTGACTTAAATATCCTACCTTCAGGGCAATTTCATCAATATGGAGTTTTGTATGCTTGAGCATATCTGCCGCTTTCTCCATACGCACTTTCTTTTGATAATCTTTGTAGGAGTATCCGTACACATTGCGAAAATAATTTTTAATAGTTGTTTCACTCACCCCGTATTTTATACAGGCCATTTCTGACCGTAATCCTCGGTGAGTTTTCGATAAATATCCTCTGCAATTTTTGCCTGAGTACTTGTTGCAAAGGTTCTCAGCTTTGCTTTTGATGTAGTAAGATCAGTGCCGATATTATGTCCGAGTTCAGCGGTTTTAATAATAATTGCCTCACAGTCATAGTCATCAAAACAGTATTTCAAAAGTTCCGAAAGAGTACGGTTGGTATCATCGGAAGCATCTACAAAATACATTGTATTGATACTCGTTGCATATTCGGGCATATCCATTCGCTTGATAGCTTTCTTGAGCATTGCTAAAGTAGGGATTTCTACAATGACTTTATCTACCTGCATGATAATTTCCACTCCAAGATAATCCTCCGTGACAAATGAAAAACTGCCGTCATCATCAATTTTGTAATCCATTGCAATTTCTCCTGCGGAAAGATACAGACTTTCACCGTTTTTGCCTTTGAATTCACATTTTCCGCTCCTGCATAAATTGATTCTGAGATAACGTCCCGTTCCACCGAATTGCAGTCCGAAATCAGGTATTTTTTCCGTATGAATATCCCTTACAATTATCTGCATACTTTCAGAGGGAATATATCCGATAATACGATTCGTCTTACCGCCTACAGATAAAAATTCCAGTTCAAAGCGTTTTTTATCGGGTTCCAGTAATGCCCCCGACTCCTTCAAATAATCAAAATCTTCAAATTTCATCTCAATCCTGCTTTCATTTTTCATTACAATTCATAAAATATTTTGAGAGATAAACCATCAATATGATTGCATGAACACTCACACTGACGGATTATTTTTGATGCCTTTTTGACGGCACACTTGAATTCAAAAACAGCCACTTGTTCCATGTGCGGATATTTCAAAATCAATTTTATCACACAGCCTGCACTTTATCAAGGAAAATTAAAAATCCCCATAATAAAAAACGTGAGTTCGATGTAACTGAAAAATATTCTGACAATTATGAAATTAAGCATGTCATTCCGAGAGAAGTGAGAAATTTTCAAAAGATTCTTCGTCGCTGTCGCTCCTCAAAATGACAAAAGGAAATTTTCAGTGACGTTTACTATTGAAACCCCACTATTTTTTGAAAAAACTAAACTGTAGAGGAGCGTTACTTATGAAAGCAGCAATATTGAACGGTTATAATAAAAACGGCTGTGATCTCGAAATCAAGGATATAGCTATCCCCGAAATCACAGAAGACGAAGTGCTTATAAAAATCAGTACAGCAGGAGTCAATCCACTTGACAATATGATCATCAAAGGAGAGGTCAAGCTGATAGTTCCTTACAAGATGCCACTTGTTATGGGTAACGAATTTTGCGGTATTGTTGAAAAGACAGGCAGTAATGTAAAGGGTTTCAAAAAAGGCGACAGAGTTTACGCTCGTATGCCGCTTTCAAAAATAGGAGCATTTGCAGAATATACTGCAATAGACTTTCGGGCTATTGCACTTGTCCCTGAATATCTTTCTGATGAAGAAGCTGCTGCCGTTCCTTTGACCGCACTGACAGCATTGCAGTCGTATGAACTTATGAACTTAAAAAAGGGAGATACTCTTTTTATATCCGGAGGTACAGGAAGTGTAGGTGCTATGGCTATTCCGATTGCTAAAAGTCTTGGAGCAACTGTCTATACCAACGGAAGCAGTGACAATGAAAAACGAGTGCTTTCTCTTGGTGTTGACAGGTTTATAGATTATAAAAAAGAAGACTATGCCGATATTTTAAGCGATGTTGATTGTATTCTTGATACATTGGGTGAGCGTGAACTTGCAAAGGAACTTTCTGTTCTCAAACAAGGCGGAAGCATTGTTTCTCTTCGTGCTATGCCAAACAGGGAATTTGCAGAACGCTCTGAAATGTGTGCATTCAAAAAGTTTGTATTTACAATGGCAGGCAGTAAATTTGATAAAATGGCTGCCGCAAAGGGACAGAAATATTTCTTTATATTCGTTCATGAGGACGGTGCGGGATTGGCAAGGGTTTCTGAAATATTTGAAAAGGATAAAGTTGAAGCTTCGGTAGATGGAATATTCTCCCTTGATGATGTGAACAAAGCGTTGCAAAAAGCGGCAGCAGGGGGATCGAAAGGAAAGGCTGTTTTACGCATTTAAACAAAAGAATTTTGTTGTACCTTCGCACAAATCATTCATTAATAACCGATAGTTTTTTCTTTGGAGTGTGCAATTCTGTTACCGCCATTCAGTGCAACAGCAATAGCCTTTGCCAAACTTGCTTTTTCAGCGTATATGACTATCAAATAAAAGACATCCTATTTTGGGCTTAAAGTCCCATTTATTTTTGAAAAGATATGGATATTTGTGCTTGTGTGTGATATAATCAAATTGTCGTTAGTGCAGTGAATCTTGTTTTCAAAGGAGACTAAAAAATGTTACCAAAATTTAAGTATCATCCAAATCCAATAGAAACAGGTGCATTTCTGACTGGTGAATTACATAAATGTGAATGCTGTGGTAATCACACAAATATTTGGTATAATTCGCCGTTTTATTCCAAAAAAGCAATATCCTGTATTTGTCCCGAATGTATATCAGATGGCAGTGCTGCAAAAAAATTTAATGGTGAATTTCAAGATTATGAGTTGGTTGGTGATGTATCTGATTCAGCAAAACTTGATGAATTGATACACCGCACTCCCGGTTATTCAGGATGGCAACAGGAATATTGGTATTCTCATTGTGATGACTTTTGTGCGTTTGTTGGATATGTCGGTTGGAATGATATTGTTGAAATGGGAATTGATAAGGAAATTGAAGAAACATACGACTCCCACATTTGCTCCTTTTTTCTTGATGATGTAAAAAAATATATGCGAAATAATGGCAGTATGCAAGGCTATTTATTTAAATGCCTGCACTGTGGAAAGCATTTTATATATGTTGATTGCGACTGAATTATGATATAACTCAATAACCACATCTTTCGCAACGATACCTCGACAAACTATTAAAGAAATATCCACCCATATTTTCGCAAAAGTCAGCCTTGCCAAAATCTTCACACCGCCACGCATGATGGTGAACATCTCATACTGTAAAGCCGTTTCAAGTGCATTGACACTCGCAAAAATGATTATCAAGGCATAGGCGAATATTTTGAACAAGGGGTTTGAATCCCTTTCGGCATGTTATAGAAAAAAGTTGTGTCTTACGATAGACACAACTTTTTTGTTTTTACAGAATATTTATTGAAGTCTTTCTGTCGAGCCGACAGACGCAAAAAGTCTTTTTGTTTCAAAATTAAGTCCCCTGTGTTCGTTAAGGGAAAGTGTCGGGTCGGATTCAAGAATTTTATCGGCAGCCTTTTGTGCGTCTTCTATAACATCGACATTTGAGAGAGCGGCAATTTTCAATTCGGGCAAGCCATGCTGTTTTGCACCGAAAAATTCACCCGGTCCACGCTGTTTAAGGTCCTCATCTGCTATTTTAAACCCGTCATTTGTATTACACATTACTTTCAGACGTTCAATCGTGCTTTCTTTCTGATTATCCGAAACAAGTATGCAATATGATTTGCATTTTCCACGTCCTACACGTCCTCTTAATTGGTGTAACTGTGAAAGTCCGAAACGCTCTGCATTTTCTATCATCATAACTGTACTGTTCGGAACATCTACGCCTACTTCTATAACAGTCGTCGCTATGACTATATCAATATTTCCGTCTGAAAATTCATGCATGATACGGTCTTTTTCAGAAGCTTTCATCTTACCATGTAAAACGGCTTTTTTATAGTCCTTCAAAACGGTCTTTTCAAGGCTTTTATAGTACTCCTCAGCGGATATTAACGGAATTTCATCATTCTGTTCGACAAGCGGGCAGACGATATAACATTGTTGTCCGTTGTCGATGTGCTTTTTGAGAAAATTGTAGGCACGCTCTCTTTTGGAACTGTCTATTAAAAAAGTATCTATTTTTTGCCTGCCCGGTGGAAATTCGTCAAGTACAGAAAGGTCAAGGTCGCCAAATATCATTAAAGCGAGGGTACGTGGAATAGGCGTGGCGGACATTACGAGAATATGGGGATTTTCGCCCTTTGCAATCAGCTTTGCACGCTGTCCTACACCAAAGCGGTGCTGTTCGTCAGTGACCGCAAGACCGAGTGAGGCAAATTCTACATTGTCGGATATGAGTGCATGAGTGCCTATGACTATATCAAGAGAGCCGTTTTTTATTTCCTCTCTAACGGCATTTTTCATGGAAGTTTTCATTGAGCCTGTAAGAAGCCCTACTTTTACATCTGTATTTTCAAAGATGTTGGAAAGAGTTCTGAAATGCTGTTCGGCTAAAATTTCGGTGGGAGCCATGAATGCACATTGAGAGCCGTTTTTAACGGCTGTATAGCAGACGGCTGCGGCAACAGCAGTTTTGCCCGAGCCTACATCGCCCTGAACAAGCCTGTTCATCGGATAGGAATTATTTTTCATATCGTCAATGCAGTCGTTGACGGCACGTTGTTGTGCATTGGTGGGCTTGAACGGCAGAAGTTTCCAAAACTCTTTTGAATAGTCCTTTTTAATTTTATGGGCGGTAGTTTCAAGCCTGTCGCCCTTTAAGCGAGCCATTCCCAACTGTAAAACAAGCAGTTCATCAAAAACAAGCCTTTTTTTAGCCGTTTCAAGAGCCGCCATGCTTTCGGGAAAATGTATATTTCTCACGGCATAGCCAAGACCGCAAAGGTCATATTCTTCACGGATATGTTCGGGAACAGGGTCATTGATTTTTTCGGGCAGCATGGAAAGTGCCTGACGAACAGCCTTTTCGATATTTTTAGTATTCAAGCTTGCCGTCTGGGGATATATAGGGTGTATATACATATCACTTGGTTCGAGCACTGACGGAGAAGTCATTTCGATTGAGTAGCCGTTGTATTTTACAGTACCGTAAAAGAGGAATTCTCCCCCTCCCCTAAGTTTTTCATATAAATAGGACTGGTTGAAGAAAGTGACAAGCATTTTTTCTTCCCCGTCCGTGACTTCAAGTTTATATATCACAAGATTGTTTCTTATCACGGAGGGCTGTAAGACTTTGAAAATTTTGGCTTTTATACAGCAGTTTTTATTTTTGGGAGAATCGGCTATTTTAACGGGAGTACTCCAATCTTCATAGGTTCTGGGATAGAATCTTATCAGCTCGCCGGCGGTATGAATGCCGAGTTTATGGAAATACTCCGCTTTTCTTGCACCAACGCCCTTTACGGAAGTGACGGGTATTTTAAAAAGTGACGGCAAAACAAAAACCTCCTTGCTAAAAATGGAAAATGGAAAATTGAAAGTTGAAAGTGATACCTGCAACCGCTCAATTTTCCATTTTCCGTTTTCCACTTTTCATTTTATAAAGCGGTCTGCTGTTTTTGTATGTCATTCAACTGAAAGAATAAAGTAATAGATAGGCTGACCGCCGTTGATAAGGGATACTTCCACATTGGAGCTTACTTTTGACTGAATGGATTGGAGAGCTGATTCAGCCTGAGCGTCTGTAATACCGTTGCCGTATATGATGGTAACGTAAGAAGTATCACGGTTTATCATTTCTTTTGCAAGTTTTACGGCAGCATGTACGGGGTCTTTTGATTTATACGTAAGCTTGCCGTTATTGAGGGCGATAATTTCGCCTTCTTTAATTTTGGTATTGCCGAATTCGGAATTTCTTGCAGCGTATGTTACCTGACCTGTGGAAACTTTCTTTGCGGCAGATGTCATATATTCCGCATTGAGTTCTACCGATGCCTCATCGGAATAGGCAATCAATGCCACAAGTCCCTGCGGAATGGTTTTGGTAGGGATTATGACAACATTTCTGTCCTTTACCATAGGAATGACCTGTTCTGCGGCAAGGATTATATTTTTGTTATTGGGCAGGACAAAGACATTTTTGGCAGGAGTAGCCATGACTGCTTCAAAAATATCTTCTGTGCTGGGGTTCATGCTTTGACCGCCGTTTACTATCTGGTGACAGCCCAAATCTTTAAAGACTTCTTCAATGCCCGCACCGGTTGCTACGGAAACAAACCCTATTTCATCAACAGGAGCAACGGGTTTCAAAGACTGACGTTTTTTTTCTTCGGCTTCGGCTTTTGCCTTTTCGGCAGCATATTTTTCGGCAGCTTTTCTGTGCTGTTCTTTCATGTTCTCTATTTTTACTTTAAGGAGCTGACCGAATGTAAGAGCTTCTTCAATGGCTTTTCCGGGATTTTCCGTGTGAACGTGTACTTTTATGATGTCATCGTCATCTGCCACAACAACACAGTCACCGATATTTTCAAGATAGGCTTTGAGTTCAAGACTGCTTTTTGTAATATCGGGGTTTTTGCCTATAATAAACTCCGTACAGTAGGTGAAGTTGATAACGGAATCAAATTCGGCAGCGGCATTTCTGAAAAATTCGGCAGTTGCTTCTTCCTTATCGGTCTGTGAGTCGGAAACGGAAGATTTATTTTCTATCATGATACCGTCACGGATAAGAGAAAGCATACCCTCGAATATAAGGCAAAGACCTTTTCCGCCTGCATCAACAACGCCTGCTTTTTTGAGAACGGGCAGCATATCGGGAGTACTTTCAAGAGCGGTATTGGCAGCGGAACATATCGTGCCGAATACAGCAACTGCATCATCTTCGGTTTCGCTGACAAGTTCGCCTGCTTCACAAGCCATTCTTGCAACGGTGAGTATCGTGCCTTCGGTGGGGTTCATAACCGCCTTGTACGCAGTCGTCACACCCTCACGCATGGCAGCGGAAAGTTCTTTTCCGTCAATAACGGCTGCACCTTTCAGACCGTTTGCAATGCCCCTGAAAAGCAGGGAGAGAATAACGCCAGAATTTCCCCTTGCGGATTTGAGCATAGCGGAGGCAGTGGCTGACGCTATTTCGGAAACGTTCTGGGAGTCCATGTTTTCAAGAGCCTCGACAGCACCTGCAATCGTCATGGACATATTGGTCCCCGTATCACCGTCGGGAACGGGGAAGATATTGAGAGCGTTAATTTCTTCTTTGTGGCTTATGATATTGTTTGCACCCGATATAACCGCATTTTTATAACAAGAACCGTTTATCATTGTTTCGCACTTCCTTTACAAAAGTAGATGTCGTAATTTCGGGGCGGGTTTATCTTGTTTCAACGATAAGTTTCATAGCTGTACGCTCAATACCGTCAATATCAATGCTGGTAAATGCAGGAATGCAGACGAGGTCAATCCCCATGGGGGCGAGATAGCCTCTTGCAACGGCTATTGATTTGAGAGCCTGGTTGGTAGCCCCTGCACCGACAGCCTGCACTTCTACACAGCCGTAATCTCTGATAACTCCTGCAATAGCACCTGCAACAGAATTGGGTGATGATTTTGACGAAACTTTTAAAATCTCCATGATTTTATTTCCTCCTAAAAATATTATTATAAAAAATCATACATACTTATATAATATATGTATTTTCAATATTATGCAAGTATTTTATGTAAAAAAGTTATTATGAAATTTTGAATTTTACAGAATTTCCAATCTTTTTACACTTAAAGTCTTTCCCGACTTTTCATCTATGGTAAATTTTATGCAGTCAAGCTTGCATTTGCCCGAAGCCGTTTCAAATTTGACGGGGAGTTTGTCCCTAAATTTTTTTACGACTATGTCGGAACGTACACCTAAAACAGATTCATAAGGACCTGTCATGCCGACATCTGTAATATATCCCATACCCTTTGGGAAAATTCTTTCATCAGCGGTCTGCACATGGGTATGAGTGCCGAACATGGCAGAGATTTTTCCGTCAAGATAATATGCCATAGCAAGCTTTTCGGAAGTAGCTTCCGCATGGAAATCGAGAATGATTATTTTTGTATTGATTTTATCAAGCACATTGTCAATGACAGCAAACGGGTCATCAAGTGCATTCATGTACATACAGCCGATCAGATTGATAACCGCCACCTGAGTTCGCCCCATGTCATATATCATATATCCTTTTCCGGGAGTGGTTTTGGGGGGATAGTTGGCAGGTCGTATAATCGTTTCGCTTTTATTGAGAACGTCATATATTTCTTTACGCCTGAAAGCATGATTTCCGAGAGTTATCACATCAACTCCGCTGCACAAAAGATAATCGGCAGATACGGGAGTAACACCATTTCCTTCGGCTGAATTTTCACCGTTTGCAATCACAAGGTCAATGCTTTCCGTCTTTTTCAGCCTGGGCAGCTTTTCACGCAAAAATTCACAGCCTACTGCACCTACTATATCGCCTATTGCGAGAATGTTCATTTAAACACCTTATTCCATAAAACTCTTTAACACTATAATTTTAAAGGCAAATCGCTTTATTGTCAATTATTTTTTGAAAATTTCCTAAAAAATTCTCTTTACAACAGCAAAATTATTTATTAAAATTATAGTGTAACGATTAAAAAAAGGAGATGGAAATTATGTTATGTCCGAAGTGCGGAAAGGATAACAACCCTTTTGCAAAATATTGTGAGGATTGCGGGGAAATTTTGCCCGAGGTCGAAATGGAACTTTCAGATGAAGGATATATTGACGAATCGAGAGAACTTAAAGTGAGCGAGGCAGCCCCGATAAGTGATGCGGTGAGGTCACCTCAGCATATAGGAAATATGCCTTTTGAAGATTTGGGCGACCAGGAAACTTTTGAACCGCAAATGCTGAGTTTTAATACGCAGGCATACAATGCGGCACAGGCAAATTTGGGATATATAAGACCGAATGATATACCGATATTAACAACGCCCGACCTTGTTGATAAAGATGGTTTTGTACCGAGTTCGGCATTTTCACACCTCAAAGAGCCTAAACAAAAGAAAAGCAAAGTCCGTATATTTTTTATCGTACTGAGTATTTTAGTGATACTTTCGATAGCGTCATTTTTTGCGGTAAAGTATATCATAGAAACTGTTTCCACGAAGTTCATGCGTGAGCATACCTCTCAGTTTGTTTTGAATGCTTATCAGCTCAGTGCAAAGGAGATTATCAACGGTGAAGAACTGATAAGAGTATTTTCACCCCAAAATAACAAGTCGGGCACTTTCAAAACAACCTATACAAAAGGCAAGCAGTCTTTTGCAGTTGTAAATTCTTTTGACAGAACCTCAAACAGAATTTATTCTTCTTTATCTAAAAAAGACAATGAAACAGATATAAATATAGAGATGTTTGGAAATACCAAAAATTTAAATCTGAATTTCTCTGTCGGCAAGGAAGAACAAAGTTATTATATACCGCTCGAAAATCTCAGAGAAGCTGCAAAAGCATCTGTATTCGGCTATCAAGGCGAAAATACTTTTAACATCACTCAGGAACAGTATAACAGTTTTATGACTTTGTATGAGTACCTGTATAATTATATACAGCTTTCAGACGAGGACAAAGAACTCAACTCCACGCTGAAAAAACTCTATGAAAAAATATGTGATGACATTGATGCCGTTACCGAAATAGAAATAAAAGATGAACAGGTCAGCGTTGAGGGCAGCGAAAAATCAAGTGTATATCTGATTGCACGCACAATAAGCGGTAAAAGCATTCTTTCCGTACTTTACAGCGATTTAAAAGAATGGGCGGAAAGCAGTGATTTTCTGACAGGTGATGTAAAAACCTCTGTCATGTCATATATAGAAAATCTCAATAATCAAAGTACGGAATTTGTAAAGACAATGTCATCTGCACAGGTGAGAATAGAAAATTATATCAACAAGTCCGATAACTCCCTCATGCAGACCGTTATAACCGCATTGGTAAATGACGAAAAATCCGAAACAAGATTGTATTTCGGTACAAATCCCTCCGAAAGCGACAAGATAATTATTACAACCAATGCCATTAAAGCAAAAGAATCCGACGACCCAAACCAGTCATCAGCGGCAGAGGCAAATAAGTCTGCCACTTCTATGATAGAAATAAGCCGTGAAAAAAGCACGATGCAGAATACATATACGCTTGTATATTCCACCCCCGACAATGAAGCAAAATATGTGCTTGTCCGCAGCAATACCGACGGGGCATATACCCTTGAAAGCACTATCAAAGAATCTGCAACGTCAGAGCCTATTGTTACAAAGCAGACGGGAATAATAAAATATGATTCTGTTTCGTTTTCATGGACTATTGTAGGGGATAACCAAACAACAGAATATTATTATTCCACTCTCCCCGAAATGACGGAAATATCTTCCAAAGAAAATATCCTTGAATTGTCATCAGCAAAATTTGAAAGCCTAATTGAAACTGTTTTTGCCGCTGTACTTGGTTTTGCCTTAATGGGCGGATAATAAAGAATAAAAATTTTTCCCTGTGCATAAATTGTACAGGGAAAAAATTTTTTCAAAAGCCTATTGACAAGATATGTTTTCGGTGCTATAATACATACATTCCCGATAGGAATTTAGTAAATTATACAGGAGTGCTTTTTATGACACTGATATTTATAAATCTCCTCAGAATAAATTACAGATTCGGACGAATGCATAAAGAAATGTGTGAGCGATGTATGACCGAAAAATAATTTATTCTTATATTAAAAGGAGATATTTAAAATGAGTAATTATAGATTTGAAACTTTACAGCTTCACGTAGGGCAGGAACAGGCAGACCCCGCAACAGATTCCAGAGCAGTACCGATATATCAGACAGCCGCCTATGTATTCCACAATGCAGAACACGCCGCTGCACGTTTCGGACTTGCCGACGCAGGCAATATTTACGGCAGACTGACAAACTCCACTCAGGACGTTCTCGAAAAGAGAGTGGCAGCCCTTGAAGGCGGTGTTGCGGCATTGGCAGTATCTTCGGGAGCGGCGGCTATCTCTTACACGATACAGGCTCTTGCCTACAAAGGTGAGCATATCGTTGCACAAAAAACGATTTATGGCGGCAGTTATAACCTGCTTGCACATACACTTCCTCAGTATGGCATAGATACGACTTTTGTTGATATTCATAATTTGGAAGAAGTAAAAAATGCAATCAAACCCGAAACAAAGGCTCTGTTTGTAGAAACTCTCGGCAATCCCAATAGTGATATACCCGATATACAGGCACTTTCGGAAATTGCACATGAAAATAATATTCCGCTTGTGATAGACAATACATTTGGCACGCCTTATTTAATAAGACCAGTCGAGTATGGTGCAGATATAGTCGTACATTCCGCTACAAAATTTCTTGGCGGTCACGGCACAACTCTTGGCGGAATTATCGTGGATTCGGGCAAATTCAACTGGTCGCCCGAAAAATATCCGCCCATAGCTGCACCTAATCCGAGTTATCATGGTGTATCGTTTACAGCGGCAGCAGGTGCGGCTGCATTCGTTACTTATATTCGTGCAGTTCTCCTCCGTGACACAGGAGCAACTATATCACCATTCAATGCATTTTTGCTCTTGCAGGGCGTTGAAACTCTTTCACTCCGTCTTGACCGTCACGCAGAAAATACAAAAAAAGTTGTTGAATATCTTTCCAATCACCCACTTGTTGAAAAAGTAAATCACCCCTCCCTCCCCGATCACCCTCAGCATGAACTTTATCAAAAATATTTCAAAAACGGTGGCGGTTCTATCTTTACTTTCGACATAAAGGGCGGTAAAGAAGAAGCTTGGAAATTTATTGACGCTTTGGAAATATTCTCACTTTTGGCAAATGTGGCTGATGTAAAATCGCTTGTAATACACCCTGCTTCTACTACTCACTCACAGCTTTCGGAAGAAGAACTGGAAGAATCCAATATCCGTCAGAATACGATCCGTCTTTCCATAGGCACGGAACACGTAGATGATATTATTGCAGACCTTGAAAAAGGCTTTGCCGCTATTAAATGAGAGGAGAATTTTTATGTCAAACATATACAAAGGAACGCTTGGACTGATAGGCAATACACCGCTTGTAGAGGTGGCAAATATTGAGAAATCACTTGGACTGAAAGCAAGAGTGCTTGTAAAGCTTGAATACTTCAATCCCGCAGGCAGCGTTAAAGACAGAGTTGCAAAGTCCATGATAGAAGACGCAGAGGAAAAAGGCTTGCTGAAAGAGGGTTCTGTTATAATTGAGCCTACTTCGGGCAATACAGGTATAGGACTTGCCGCAATCGCCGCCGCAAAGGGTTACAGGATAATTATCACCATGCCCGAAACCATGAGTGCGGAACGCAGAAATATATTGAAAGCTTACGGTGCGGAGCTTGTATTGACAGACGGCACAAAAGGCATGAAAGGTGCGATTGCAAAGGCTGAGGAACTTTCAAAAGAGATACCTAACAGCTTTATACCGGGACAATTTGTCAATCCTGCCAATCCTGCCATACACAAAAAAACAACAGGTCCCGAAATCTGGAACGATACAGACGGAAATGTTGATATATTCGTAGCAGGCGTAGGTACAGGCGGTACTCTGACGGGTGCAGGCGAGTATCTGAAAGAGAAAAATCCCAATGTAGAAGTTATTGCAGTTGAGCCGAAAAGCTCTCCCGTACTTTCCGAGGGAAAGGCAGGTCCTCATAAAATACAGGGTATCGGTGCAGGCTTTATACCCGATGTACTCGACACAAATGTTTATGACAAAGTGTTTGCGGTTGAAAACGACTCTGCATTTGAAGCCGCAAAACTCCTTGCCAAAAAAGAGGGTATCTCTGTCGGCATATCTTCGGGTGCGGCACTTTATGCAGCTGTTGAACTTGCAAAAGCTCCCGAAAATGAAAATAAAACCATTGTTGCGGTATTGCCCGACAGCGGTGACAGATATTATTCAACTCCCCTTTTC
>ONIF01000386.1 GCA_900317795.1 uncultured Eubacteriales bacterium
TCACATAGAGGAGAAAAATTTCAATGACTTGTGCAGGGCGATAGAAACGCAAAAATATCAAATGGTATGTATCAACGATACACCAAGAACAATAAATTTTGAACAAAAGAAACAGAAAGTAAATGAATGTTTTGAAAAGATATTGCCCGAGAAATCGGGGTTTGAAAAATAATTGCACATTGCACATTGCTAATTGCTAATTTTATAAAAGGAGTTGTTTAAAATGGGGAAGTTTATATGGCTGATAGGCGAAAATCTGAGTAAAACGGCAGATAATAACGGATATTATTTTTGGCGTGGTGCTGTCAAGAAAAAAGATGATATAGATAAGTATTTAGTTTTGGAGAAAAATCCCGATAATGTAGCATTGTATAAGGGGTTGCCCGAATACTGCAAAAAGTTTGTAGTGTGGAGAGATACCCCCGAACATTTGAAATTGTACGTTGAGGCGGATATGTTTTTAGTGGCACAAAGTTACAGAGATGTCAGACCCGAAAACGTGCTTGGCAAAAAGTTGGATTTGTCAACAGAAAAGCCCGTTATCTATTTACAGCATGGGACGCTTGGAATGAAAGTGCTTGATTACAAAGGCAAGTCCTATAATAATAACTTTTTCAGATTTGTATATTACAACAAGCTTGTGAAAGAAAGTTTTGAAGAAATGAACGATTTCAAGCCGTATCAAATGTATTACGGGGAGTATCAGCCGAGATATGTCGAATTGGTAAGACGTTTCAAGGAGTACAAGCCCGAAAACAAAAGAATATTGTGGTTTTTGACATGGAGAGAGTATTTGGGAAATAATCTCTCAACAAAAATTCTGATGAAGAAATTAAAGGGAGTTACCACAAGCCCCGAATTGCTGGAGTACCTTGACAGGACAAATACGGATTTGGTATTGTGCGTGCATAAGTTTTTCAATGAGGAAAAAATACAAATGCTGAAAGGCGAGATTGACAATCCGCATATTATATTTGAACACGCTTCGGAAGTAGATGTCATGGACGAGTTGGTGAAGTGTGATGTGCTTATCACGGATTATTCATCGGTAGGCTTTGACGTGACAATTTTAGGCAAGCCTGTTATATTGTTTCAGCCCGACATGGAGGACTATCTCAAAAAGAGAAAGCTTTACTGCACGACAGAGGAACTTGACGAGTGCAATATAAAGAAATCAAAAGATTTGATAAAGGCATTGGTGAATGAAGAATACGGAATAAATCCGTTTTTCCGTTCCAGACTGCCCGAAAATATTGACTTTGATTATATACTTGCAGGAAAGCATATTACCAAGATGTATAAGGATTTTGCGAAGATACAGCACCATAAAATTACATTTATCGGATATAATTTCTATGGCATAGGCGGAACTATATTTGCAACAAGGGCATTGGCGGAGGCATTTCTTGAAAAGGGCTATTTGGTGCAGTTGCTTTCTTTAAAGAAAAATCAGAAGCCGAAACAGATGCCGTATGCACTGAATTTGAAACCGCTGTACGATGCAAACAGAAAAAGTCCGTTAAACTTGTATAAAAGGCATTTTTACAGAAATAAAAAGCTGTTTTCATATTTGATATACGATAAGGATATAGTGAATTTAAAGCCCTATGCAGGATACAGCCTAACAAAGTGGCTTGATGAAACAAACAGTGAAACCGTTATTTCAACAAGGGAATCCCTGCATTTATTTTTGAATGACGGCAAGTCGGAGATGATAAAGAATAAAATATATTTCTTTCACTGTCCCGTTGAGATATTCAATGAGGTATTTCCGAACATACTGCCCGAACTGAATAAATGCGATATAGATAAAGCTGTATTTGTAACGGAAACGAACAGACAGAAATATATAGAGGAGTTTGGGTTCACGAATTATAAACAGCATATTGTATTGGGAAATTGTCTTGAATCGTCAAGGTCTGTTGCAAGAGAGGATATCATGCCCGTAGAGGAAAAGGACGTTTACAGGGGAATATACCTTTTGAGAGTAAGCGAGGACAGGGAAACCGATATAGATAATTTGATAGGTTACGGCTGTTATTTAAGAGATAATGATATAAGAAATGTAGTAATAGATGTGTACGGAACAGGCAATTATGTAGAAACATTTCTCGACAGGCTGATTGAAGAAGATTTGACGGATTACATCAAATATAAAGGCAGTACGTCAAACGGTCCGGGCGAGATAAGAAAGCATGATGCGGTAGTAGATTTTTCGCTTAATCATTCATTCGGAATGCCGTATATAGAGGGAATTATGAACGGTAAAATGGTTTACTGCATGGAAAATCAGGGTTCAAAGGAAGTCATGGCAAAGATACCCGAGGCATATATACAGTCTTACGAGGACTTGACGGACTTGACGAAGAAAATACAGAGCCTGCCGGAAATGCCGGTAGAGAAGTTGCAGGAATACTATGATATAATCGGAGAGAAGTATTCAAGAGAGGCTCTTGCCAACATGATGATAGACTATATGAACAAGTAAAAAGTGAAAGCCCCTGTAATTTTACAGGGACTTTTTGTTTTTAAGTAAGATGATTGCAATAAGATAAAGGGCAGTCAAAAGAAGTGTAAAGTTGTATTTTGATTGCAGGAGAACGAGAAATCCCATGACGGCAACGGGAATAAGTATAATAAATGAAATGATGTCGAGAATTTTCATGGAAGTGAAAGGTGAAAATTTCCTTGAAAGAAGTATAAAGAGAGCCTGACCGCCATCAAGGGAATCTATGGGCAGGCTGTTGAAAAGTCCCAGAGTGAGATTTGTATTGAAAAATATTTCTATATAGGGGTTTTGAGTGAAAAAATATGAAATTCCTGCAAGAATGAAATTGACAGTAACGCCTGCAAGTGTTATAATAAGTTCTGCTTTGTCGGAGAGGGTTATTTTTTTGCGGTCAATAATGGCAATGTCAAAGAGAGTAAGTTTTATTTTTTTAGGGTAAGAGCCAAAGTGACGGAGTGCAAGCAAGTGACCTGTTTCATGTGCGATAACGCCTGCAAAGCAGATGATAACTGACATAGATGTGTCAAAGATAATAACGGCTGTCATCAGTGCGACAAGCGGAAAACTGAGTTCAAAGGATATTTTACCGAGTTGAAAAGTCATGGCTGAGTGACCTCCGAATATTCGGAAAAACGGCTTGTTTCCGTAAGAGAGGTGCTGTCGATGAATTCAAGAGGAGAATTTGCCGTATCTGTGAA
>ONIF01000226.1 GCA_900317795.1 uncultured Eubacteriales bacterium
AAAAAATATTTTTTATTTCATCAAAAAACGATACATCTTTTCTTTGAAGTCATTTGACATATCATACACTGCATGACCAAAACCGCTGTATATCTCCATTTCAAATCCGTTGTTTGACTTGAATATCTCAGCCATTTCCAAAGTCGGCTCTGTTCCGAAAACTTTATCATCATTATCACTTACAAGCATAACGGGACATTTTATTGATGAAACTTTTTTTGTTATATCAAAATTTTTCGCTCCGTCGGCTATTATAATAAATCTTTCAAGTTCTTCCTTGGAAACTGTTTCGGCTATCCCGCAAAGTGCTTCCCTGAATTTTTCAAAAGTATCTTTGGGATATATCTTTTCACCAAATGATAAAAACAAAGATTTTTTATCATTGTTTCGGGCATATTTTATCCACTCATCTATAACCGAAAAGCGTTCTTCATCTATACGCATGGCTGTTGAACATAAAACAAGTTTTTTGACAAGTTCGGGATATTGCAAAGCTGTTTCCATCGCTATCATACCGCCCTGTGACGCTCCGAAAATACTGATATTTTCAAGCCCGAGATATTTTATTGCCCGAGCGGTGTCATAAGCCATGTCACTGACAGAATAAACAGGCGGTACTTCCGTTCGGCGGTCAAATATATATACCGTGAAGTCGTCCCAAAATAATTGATACTGCTTTGCTATAAAAAGAGGATATAATATAGCACTCTGTACACTGATTCCCGGAATGATAACAAGAATATTGCTTCCGTGACCGAATTTCAGATACTCCATTGAAAATCCGTTTATTGATAATTTATCTTTCACAAAGTCCATACTGCTTTCTCCCAACAATTATTTTGCATTTCTGATAAATTCAAAATTCTGCACTATGTAGATTATCCCCGACAAAAGTGTAAAGAACACCGACACCCACATGAAACCGTCACATACTATCTTCACCCACAAGGCATTTTCTATGACCTGTATTTCAATCAGATACTGCATAAGCATTATGATAAATACTGCTATTATCTGCGTAACGGTCTTGACTTTTCCCCAGATATTTGCAGCAACGACTTTTCCCCGACTTGATGCAACAAGCCTTATGGAAGTTACTGTAAATTCACGGGCAAGTATGATTATCAGTGCCACCGCACTTGTCAAGCCCAATTCCACAAAACATGCCAATGCAGATACTATCATCACTTTATCAGCCAGAGGGTCTGCAAATTTCCCGAAATCCGTTATCATATTGTATTTTCGGGCAATTTTTCCGTCAAGATGGTCTGTGTATGAGGCGACTGCAAATATCACTAACGCAATCAAATAATGGTGGGGTATTATCGGCATTAACAGAAAAAATACATAAAACGGTACTAATATCAATCTCAATACCGTCAGTTTATTCGGCAAATTCATTTTTTTATCCCTTTCCTTAATGCATTATTCCCACTAAATCACAATCCAACGTATCGCTTACTTCCACTTCCACTATATCACCGATTTTTGGCTTTTTGTCCTCGGCTATGATAAAGACTTTTCCGTCAACTTCGGGGGCATCTGCCGCACTCCTGCCAAAGAAACATTCCGCCAATCTGTCAAAGCCCTCACACAATACTTTTATTGTCTTGCCAATCATTTTCTGTGCATTCTCCGCCATGATTTCCTGCTGCTGTTCCATTATGATTTCCTGACGGTGCTTTTTAACTTCCTCGTCAAGCTGTTCTTTCATTCGTGAAGCAGGTGTATCCTCCTCCGCTGAATATGCAAAACAGCCCATTCTTTCAAACCTCATCTCATTCACAAACTCAGACAGTTCCGCAAATTCTTCTTCCGTTTCACTTGGAAAACCTGTCATAAATGTTGTTCTCACGGTTATATTCGGCACTCTCTCACGCAGTTTGTTTATCAATGCCGTTAAACTCTCCCTGTCACCGTGACGGTTCATCATTTTTAATACTCTGCCGTTGCAGTGCTGTAACGGTATATCAATATATTTCAGCACTTTTTCTTCATTGGCAAACGTGTCTATTAACTCATCTGTCATTCTATCGGGATAGCAGTACAAAACTCTCAAATATTTCACGCTGTCAATTTTGCAAAGTTCTTTTAAAAGTTCTGACAAATACGGCTTGCCGTAAATATCTTCACCATAGTAGCTTGTATCCTGTGCAATTAAAATCAACTCTTTAACGCCCTTTTCGGAAAGTTCCTTTGCTTCCTGCAAAATATCATTAATAGGGCGACTTCTGAATTTTCCTCTTATCATAGGTATCGCACAATACGTACACTTATTGTCACAGCCCTCTGCTATCTTCAAATATGCATAGTAAAAAGGTGTTGTTCTAACCCTGCCCCCGCTCAACTGCAAATCCTCTTTATTGGGGAAAATCTCTTTTTTATTTCCCTCAAGAACCCCTTTCACGACTTCCGCAATATTTTTATTTGCACCTATTCCGATAACTGCATCAACTTCATACAGTTCTTTCATAACCTCCGTCTGATACCTTTCGGCAAGACAGCCTGTTACAATAATCGCCTTTATTTTTCCCTCTTTTTTGAGTTCGGCAAGTTCAAGTATTTCATCTATGCTTTCCTGCTTTGCGTCCTCGATAAATCCGCAGGTATTCACGATTGCCACTTCACTGTTTGCCACATCTGCAACCAATTCATAACCTGCCTCACGCAAATTATACAACATCATTTCACCATCAACACGGTTCTTTGCACACCCTAAGCATACCATTCCTACTCTTTCATTCATTTCTGTATATCCCCCTGATTTTAAAATACATTCCTATTATATTACACTTTCCCCGAAATTACAACAAAAAATTCAGAATGGGATTTAATCCCACTCCGAATTTATCGCTTCATTTATATCCGACCACCTGTAACCCATTGCTTTAAGTGCATTAACCGTTTTTGCAAGGTCTTTTTCATTTGACAATCTCCTTGCAAATTTCGTTTGCAATAATTTCTTTATCTGTTCGACAGGCTCGGGTTCGAGTTCATCAAGAATTTCTTCAATCACATCTTTGTCAATGCCCTTTTTCATTAACTCAAATTCCGCTCTCTGACGGGGAAAGCCTTTTTTATCAAGCAGAACTTCCGCATATTCACGGGCATATTTTTCGTCGTCTATCAAACCCAATTCTTCAAGACGTTCGATTGCATGTTTCGTTGCACTCTCCCCGAAAAGCACTATCAATTTATCATACAATTCCCTTTTTGTACGGCTTCTGTACTCTATCAGATACAATGCTTTTTCTTTTGCACGGTTATATTTTGACGTTTCTATCAAATCATAAAGTTCTTCATCTGTAATTTCAGAGCCGACTTTTTTACCCGTTGAAAGAAACGTCATTGTATCAACGCTTACTGCATATTCTCCGTCTATATACAAGGCTGTCAGACTTTTTTTACGTTCCTCTATGCCTGTTATTATCATTATTCTTCTACCAGAACATCAACTTTCACATCTGCCGTGCGTGGACTTTCGTTTACAGGAACTCCCTCAACAACTGTTGTTTCCACCTGTTCTTCTGCCTTTTCCGCCATTGCTTTTGCACGGGCTTTCGTTGTCTTTGAGAAGTTGAATTTATCGGAACTTGCTTTGAGTTCATCTTCTACTTTTTGTGCAATTTCGGGATTATCCCTCAAAAAGTTCTTTGCATTGTCACGACCTTGTGCAATTCTGTTTCCGTCATAGGAGAACCATGCACCGCTCTTTTTAATGACATCTGCATTTACCGCCAAGTCAAGCAATTCACCTACCCTTGAAATGCCCTGACCATACATAATATCAAATTCTGCCTCACGGAATGGCGGAGCAATCTTATTTTTAACGACCTTTGCACGAGTTCTTGAACC
>ONIF01000005.1 GCA_900317795.1 uncultured Eubacteriales bacterium
AATCTCAGACTTGTAGTATATATAGCAAAAAAATTTGAGTCCCCGTCAGCAAATGTCGAGGATCTGATATCGATAGGAACTATAGGACTTATAAAGGCGGTGAACACGTTTTGTCCGTCAAGGAACATAAAGCTTGCAACATATGCATCAAGATGTATCGAAAATGAGATACTGATGTATTTAAGAAAAACCGCCCAGCAGAAAAATGAGATATCCATAGATGAACCGCTCAATGTTGACTGGGACGGCAACGAGCTTTTGATATCCGATATACTTGGAAGTGATGCGGATATCGTAAATCAGCGCATAGAGCAGGAGTCCGAACAGATACAGCTTATGAAAGCGGTAATGAAGCTGAATAAAAGGGAGCTTTCAATAATGGAGCTGAGATTTGGTCTTAACGGCAAAAAGGCGCATACTCAAAAGCAGGTGGCCGATATGCTCGGCATATCACAGTCGTATATCTCACGTCTTGAAAAGAAGATAATAAGCCGCCTTAAAAGCGACATGGAAGCGGATATATGATATACAGCAATAAAAGTATCGTAATTTTAGGATTGTAATTTTACTGCCGATACTCTATAATTATTATAAAACAAATAATTGAGAGGTCGATAGTTATGAAAATAGTGCTGACTGACGCGCAGACTGTAATTGACGGTCTTGTAAACGCGGATATACTGAAAAAATTCGGAGAGGTGGATATAAACGGACTTCTTTCTTATGAAGAAGTAGCCGATGCGGTAGCTGATGCGGATATAGTCATATGCAACAAGACGCTTATTAACGAATACACATTAAGATACGCAAAAAAGCTCAGATATATAGGTCTGTTCGCAACGGGATATAACAACATAGATACAGACTATTGCCGCAGACACGGGATAACCGTATGCAATGCAGGCTCATATTCCACAAATGCCGTTGCACAGCATACTTTTGCATTGATTTTAGAGCATTTCAATAAAACGGCTGAATATAATCAGTATGTGCATGACGGCAAGTGGAAACGCAGTCCGACCTTTTCTCCGTTTGTATATCCTCTTAATGAATTGTACGGAAAGACGTTCGGCATAATCGGCATGGGTGCAATCGGTCAGGCTGTTGCAAAAATCGCAGATGCTTTCGGAATGAGAGTGATTTTTTATAACAGGAGTGAAAAAAATATCCCTTACGGTACACAAACAACTTTTGAAAAACTGCTTGAAGAAAGTGACATCATATCGGTGCATTGTCCGTTAAATGCACAATCGGAAAATATGTTCAATGAAAGCAGTTTTGCAAAAATGAAAAAGGGAGCGTTGTTTGTGAATACCGCAAGGGGCGGAGTAATGTCTGAGCAGGCTCTTTTCAATGCATTGGAAAGCGGTCATTTGGGCGGTGCGTGCATAGACACTTTAAAAGTTGAGCCTATGGAGGAAAACTGTATTTTAATGCAGGCGAAAAACTGTATAATGACACCTCATATTGCATGGGCACCTGTTGAAACCCGTCAAAGATTGATGGGAATAGTTGCCGATAATATCAGAAACTTTTTAAATGGCACACCGTCAAATGTTGTAAATTGAGTTAGCGTTATAAACAATAATTGCACATTGCACATTGCACATTGCTAACTGCTAATTGCAATGGAACCCGTCAAAGATTGATGGGAATAGTTGCCGATAATATCAGAAACTTTTTAAACGGCAAGCCGACAAATGTAGTCAGTTGATTATATTTTGAATGTCGGGGAATGGTGCAAGACTTCTTTGAAGAATGCCGTTCATGTATGCAATAGCCGTTCCGTAGTTTGTCATAGGTACGCCCATATCAACGGAGCATTTTAATCTGTACTTCATTTCACGTTCATTCAGCATACAGCCTCCGCAATGTATGACAAGTTTATATTTTGTCAAATCCTCCTCAAACTCTGTTCCCGAAGTCCACGAAAAATCAAGTGATTTACCCGTGTATTTTTGGAGAAGTTTGGGGAGTTTTACCGTGCCGATGTCGTTGCACTGTCGGTGATGTGTACAGCCCTCCGAAATCAACACTTTATCACCGTCTTTTAAAGTGTCTATTGCCGTCACTCCATGAACAAGCGTTTTTAAGTCACTTTTATAATTTGCCATTAAAATAGAAAATGATGTTAAAGGAATGTCAAGAGGAGTGTCTTTGCTGACCTTTGCAAAAGCCTGACTGTCGGTTATTACCATAGCAGGCTTTTTTGCAAGTGTGGAAAGAGTTTCTTTCAGCGTGGTTTCACGGGTTGCAACGGGTATCATTTCATTGTCGAGAAGTTCTCTTATCGTCTGCACTTGCGGTAAAATCAATCTGCCTTTAGGGGCGGATTCGTCTATCGGAATCACCAAAACGACAACGTCATTTTTGTTTAAAAGATGTGCAACTATCTTTTTATCTTCCATTATGCCGTTCTGTTTTGCAATAAGCTCTTTGAGTTCGTGTATATTTTCGCCCGTCAGTGCACTGACACAAATTTCATTGTCAGCATTGACAGATATTTTTTTCAAGTCGCATTTATTGTATGCGACAATATACGGCACATTCTTATTTTTGAATTTCTCTATCAAGTTATTTTCATAATCCGTCAAGCCTTTTGTGCTGTCAACCACAAGTACGGCTATATCTGTTTTATTTAAAATTCTCAAAGTTTTTTGCACACGCATATTTCCAAGTTCTGTCGAAATATCATCAATGCCTGCCGTATCTATCATCATAACTGCACCCAACGGCAGTAATTCCATTGCTTTAAAAACAGGGTCCGTTGTTGTTCCCAAAACATCTGACACAATAGCGATATTTTGATTTGTGACGGCATTTAATAAACTTGATTTGCCCGAATTTCTCTGACCGAAAAAGGCAATATGCACCCTTTCGGCACTTGGTGTATTATTCAATGACATAAAATCTCTCCTTAAAAACAAGAGCGGGGAATGAAATTTTTATTCCTCATTCCTCACTCCTCATTTCTCATTCAATTAAAATCTGAAATCTCTCTGACCGTTTGCAATGTCGGCAAGATGTTCTTTTGTGATTTCACGGACTTTTTCTTTCGGTATATTATTCAATTCTGCAAGTATCAGCTTTTCACCGATTTCTTTTGTTTCGGGTGAAGCGTAATCTTCAAGATACTCTTTCAGCGTCATCAATGCATTCGGGTGACAGCAGTTCTGAATTTGACCTGCCTTACAGAGTGACATAAACCTATCACCCGTTCTTCCCTCACGGTAGCAGGCTGTGCAGAAACTCGGTATATATCCCAATTCCATCAGCCATTTTACAACCTCGTCAAGAGTTCTTGTGTCGCTTACGTCAAACTGTGCGGAATCCTCGTCTTCGGGGATAGGCTCTGCATATCCGCCAACACTTGTTTTAGAACCTCCGCTTATCTGTGAAACGCCCAAATGCAGAACTCTTTCACGGCTCTTTTGACTTTCTCTTGTGGAAACAATCATTCCCGTGTAGGGAACGGCTATTCTGATACAGGCAACTATTTTTGCAAAAGTATCGTCCGAAATGCCGTTATCAAATACATCGGGGTCAATATCATCTGCACGTCTTACACGAGGAACGCTTATGGTGTGAGGACCTACACCGAAACGTGCTTCAAGATGTTCAGCGTGCATGAGAATGCCGACAAATTCATATCTGTACAATTCCAAGCCGAAAAGCACTCCACAGCCTACATCATCAATACCTGCCTCCATAGCCCTGTCCATAGCCTCTGTATGATAGTTATAGTTGTGTTTGGGACCTGTCGGGTGAAGTCTTTCATAGCTTTCTTTATTATACGTTTCCTGAAAGAGAATATATGTGCCGATACCCGCATCTTTGAGCTTTTTATAATTCTCGTGGGTGGTTGCGGCAATATTTACATTTACACGTCTGATAGCACCGTTTTTATGCTTAATGCTGTAAATCGTCTTGATACTTTCAAGAATGTACTCGATAGGATTGTTGACAGGGTCTTCACCTGCTTCAAGTGCAAGACGCTTATGTCCCATATCCTGCAAGGCAATTACTTCTTTTTTAATTTCTTCCTGAGTCAATTTCTTTCTTGCAATATGCTTGTTTTTAAGGTGATAGGGGCAGTAAAGACAGCCGTTTACGCAGTAATTCGACAGGTACAGCGGTGCGAACATAACAATTCTGTTGCCGTAGTAATTTTTCTTAATCTGCTCGGCAAGGGCATATATCTCCTGATTTTTTTCTTCAATGTCGCAGTCAAGCAATACAAGGGCTTCCTTATGGGAAAGACCTTTTTCCAATCTTGCCTTTTCAAGAATTTGGTAGATAAGCTCTGCATTATGCTTATTTTTCTCAGCGTATTCAAGACAGGCTCTTATTTCCTCGTCATTGATAAATTCCTCTGCATGAGGTGATTTCGGGTCGTATTTCATTTTAAAAAACTTCCTTTCAAAAATATATTCAATTATGCATTATGCATTATGAATTATGAATTATTTTGCAGTCGCCACGAGAGGTAACTACATTGTAGCCGATTGATTTCATGCGGACTTGCAGACAATTTTTACATTCGGCAGCTTCGTCACCTGTACAAATTTTGTTATCGTAAAGCAGATATTTTTTTCTGACAGAAACAGGCGATAAATTCGGCATGATGACATTTGCACCTGCCAAAATACCTTTTTCACGCCCAAGAGGGTGAATTGTGCCGAGAGCAGTCGTTGACGGCAAAAGCACATAGGGGAGAGTTAATCTTATCAAGCCAAGCATGAAAAGCGTTAATTCAAGAGTGCCGTTCGGCATATCTTTAAACGGTGTGTCATGCTGGGCGATAAAAGGACCTATGCCGACCATGTGGGGCTGAAATTCTTTCAGAAAAAGCATATCTTCCGCCAAATGTTCGGCTGTCTGATAGGGCGAACCTACCATAAATCCACAGCCCACCTGATAACCGATTTCTTTCAAGTCCTGCAAACATCTTTTTCTGTTGACAGGCGAAAGTTTATCGGGGTGAAGTTTTGCATAATGTTCATTATTTGCCGTTTCGTGACGCAGTAAATAACGGTCTGCCCCTGCCTTGAAAAATTTTTCATAGCTTTCACGGGATTTTTCGCCTATGGAAAGCGTTACCGCACAATCGGGATAATTTTTTTTGATTTCAGTGATAATATCGGTCATTCTGTCATCGGTAAAGGAATTATCCTCACCGCCCTGCAAAACGAATGTTCTGAAACCGAGAGAATATCCCTCTTTACAGCATTCCAAAATATCGGTTTTATCAAGCCTGTAACGGTCAGCATTTCTGTTGGAACAGCGTATTCCGCAGTAATAACAATCGTTTTTGCAGTAGTTTGTGAATTCTATAAGCCCTCTGACATATATATCATGCCCATAATACTTGTGCCTTACTTCACGGGACTTTTCAAAGAGATATTCCGATATATCGGGTGTGAAGTTTTCAATCAAATACTGATATTCTTCTTTGGAAAGAGATGTGGTTTTATAGAGTTTGTCAATCAAATTTTTCACTTTTTGGAACACACCACCTTTGAAGTAATGCCGTCAAGCATACCGATTTTTCCCGAAAGCCTGTTGATGACATCTAACGGGGCATCAAGCACGATACTGATGACATTGAGATTTTTTTCTTTATAAGGAATACCCATTCTGCCAATAATATAACTGCCGTAATCATGCAGAATATCATTCAGTCTGTCAACGGAATCGGTATTTTCAACGATTATTCCGATAATAGAAACTCTGTTTTCCATAGCATTCCCCCTCAAAAAAACAAAAAAGCACCCTTTCCGATAATAAAAGGGTGCAGTTATCCTCATAAAAACACAGCCTTTCACATCAGAAAAATCTTTTGTGTCAGATATATAAAATACGTTTCACGCAAAGCACGAAGCTAAAACATTCAACCATAAAATTGTAACATAATTTTTAATGATTTTCAATAGGGTTAAGATTAGAATGATAGTCTGATTTTATGTGCAAATTGCTGTATAAAGAATGTTAGTACAGTTTGCGGGCTTGATTGTTTTTAAGAAATGCAGGGGAAATTGACTATTTTGCATGAAATTTTTTTGTATGGCAATAATGCTTAAAAAATCTTGTAAAAATGTAAAGTTTATGGTAAAATAAAAGAAAAGGAGGGTGATTTTTTATGGCTGCAAAATTCAGATTCAGGGCGGTCAGTATTTTATTGGTGCTGGTGATAGCATTCATCATGCCTGCGGCAGTTCAGTCGGAGGCAAATGCTGCGGAAACAGCGGTCACTGTAACCATTGCAGAAGTGTCGAGAAGTTATTATGATTGTGAAGATGTTCTTGAACTTATCAATGAATACAGGACTGCGAACAAAACTTCAAAAGTTGAAATGGACGAAAAACTCATGGAGAAAGCATTTTTGAGAGCGTCTGAGCTTTCGGTGAGTGCTTCTTCGCAAAGACCTGACGGTTCAAATAATATAGACGGTCTTGCGGAGCTGATAGGCTATGATGTATGGAGTAATTCCTCGCTTGTAGAGGATTGGAGTTCCTATCTTGACGGCTCAAGCATACTTTATTCTTCGTCTTACAAGTCGGTAGGTGTGGGTGTTGTGGAGATATGCGGATATAAATATGTGTGTGCATTGTTCTCCACAAAGGCTGTATCTTCCAAAGTTGACGAGTCAACTTATCAGCAGTATGGAGTGGTTGTTGACCAGTCTATCAGTGCATTGCCGTCAACGCTTTCCAACATCAGAATGGGATTTACGGATAATATGCAGATATACTGCGGTGCAAGTATCAATGCTTACGTTTATGTGACGAATAAGAAATATACATCAGTCGGTGCATATCTTACCGCAGATAACATGAATGTAACGATAGAAAAACCTGATTGTTTTACATATACGTATAATCAGATAAAGGCTGTTACTCCCGGAACAAGCCGTATCACCATATCGTCAAAGGAAAATTCTTCAATAACTGCAACGGCTTCATTAAAAGCAGTGTCAATGAGTTTTGACAGCTGTTCCATAGCGTCTATACCCGACCAGTATTATACGGGCAGTGCAATATGTCCGAATATTTCCATAAAAAATTCATCGGGCAAATCTCTTGTTTTGGGAACGGATTACACGGTTGAATACAAGAACAACATAAAAGTAGGCACGGCAAGTGCGGTAATTACAGGCAGAAACGCATATTCGGGACAGGTAAAGACTGTTAATTTTAAAATTGTACTCAATACAAGCCAGGTGTTTTCGATAACGGCAAGCGTTTCGCCTGCAAGTATTATTATAGGAAGTTCCGCAACTATCAATGTCAAGCCGTCGGGGGCAATCACCCCTGTAACATATTTGTATCAGTATGCACCGTCGGGTTCTTCAAGCTGGACAAAGATAGCTTCATCTTCCAATACAAGCTGTTCTTTCAAGCCGAGTGAGGCTAAGACTTATAACATAAAAGTTACGGCAACGGACAATGCAGGCAGAACGGCTTCACAGACAGTCAGCCTGAAAGTTGAATCAAAGCTTACAGGTTCGGTTTCAATGAATAAAGAAACGTATTCTATCGGTGAGAATGTCGTGATAACGGCATCACAGCAGGGCGGTACAGGCGTTACATACGCATTCTATGCAAAATTCTCATCAGCGTCGTCATGGACAACTTTACAGGATTTTTCAAGTGTTGCACATTATAATTATGTTCCCCAAAATCCGGGAGAATATACCGTATGCGTCAAGTTCAAGAGCAGTAACGGTCAGGAAACAAAAGTTTACAAGACTTTCAATGTGACGGGTACGGCTCTTGCCAATAATTCTTCAATAAGTTCGGGAACGGTATATCTTGGAAAGGCTGTAACGCTCAGGGGTGCAGCGGCAGGCGGTTCGGGTTCGTATCAATATTCATATTTGTATAAACTTCAATCTTCGTCTGCATGGTCAACTATACAGAAATTCGGTACAAAAGCTACTGCTTCTTTCACACCGGGTGCGGTAGGCTCGTATGACTTGTGCGTAAAAGTCAAGGACTCCACCGGAAATATTGTAAAGAAGTATTTTACATTAACGTGTTCTCTGGCATTCACTAATACTTCCAAAATTTCCGCCTCAAAAATAAATCTCGGGGACTCTGTTGTAATTACAGGCTCGTCAAGCAGTAAAAATACCTGTACGTATGCCGTATGGTATCATACAAAAGGTACTTCCGGCTGGTCAAAGGTACAGGACTACTCCTCCAATTCAAAAATAAGTATCACTCCCTCAAAGTCGGGCACATTTGAAGCTTGTATCAGAGTAAAAGACAGTACAGGTGCTGTTTCACCGAAATATTTTGAATTTTCTGTCAATTCAAAGCTTGTCAATAAATCTACTCTTTCATCTCTTTCGATTGAAACAGGCGGTTCTGTTACCGTAAAGTGTGCGGCAACGGGCGGTGCAGGCAGTTATACCTATCTCATACAGTACAGAAAATCGGGTGCGACTTCATGGACGGTCAAGCAGAATTATACTTCCAATACATCTGCGACAATACAGCTTTCAAGTGCAGGCAAGTATGAATTTAATATAGGCGTAAAAGACTCTATCGGTGGTATTGCCACGATTACCAAAACTGTCACGGTATCAACTCCCATCGTTCCCAAGCTTACTGTTTCCAAGTCGTCTATCGTATGCGGTCAGACAGTTGCATTTTCCGTAACTGCAACGGGCGGTACGGGCGGATTTACATACGCTTTCTACTATAAAGATACCAATGCTTCCGACTGGATACAGAAACAGAATTTCTCTGCCAATACAAAAGTTGAGGCAAAACCCTCAAAAGCAGGCTCTTATGAAGTTTGTGTAAAAGTAAAGGACAGTTCGGGCACTGTCAAGAAAACATACGGCTCATTCAAAGTGACACCTGCGGTAACTGTAAAAGCCTCTTTGTCGTCAGCCACGATAATCAAGGGACAATCTACAACAGTTACGGCAGCGGCTTCCAACGGCAGCGGTGGTTATCAGTATGCGATATATCTTAAAAAATCCGACGCAAGTAAATGGACAGAAAAACAGGCTTTCGGCACAAATGCAAAATTGTCATTAAAGCCTGCATACAGCGGTGCATATCAGGTATGTGTAAAGGCAAAGGACAGCATAGGCGGAATTGCAAAGATTTATCTTAATATTACCGTAAAGCCCTCAATAGAGAATACATCTTCTTTATCAGCGACTTCCATAAAATTGAAAAGCAGCGTTACTGTAAACACAACTGCAAAGAACGGTTCAGGCGGATATACATTTGCAGTTCTCTATAAAAAAGCTGCAAGCGAGAAATGGACAACAGTTCAGGATTTCAAGTCATCTGCAAGTGTAAAAGTGACTCCTTTGGCGGCAACTAACTATGATATATGCGTGAAGGCAAAAGACAGCATTGGTACGGTATCCAAAAAATACTTTACTCTGAAAGTCACGGCATGATTGAAAAAACTGCCCCGTCAGGCATTTTGACGGGGCGATTTTTTGTCGGAAAAAATATATAAAAACTATATGACAAAATGCACTTTATATGATATAATAAGAAAAAAATTTTGTAGGTGAATTTGATGTCAGAAAAAATATTGAAAACGGTAGTTTGTCCGAAATGTGCGGAGAAGTCCGAAACGGAGATAATATGCAGTTTAAACGGCAAAGATGTGCCCGATATGAAAAAAAGTGTCCTCACGGACAAGTTCTTTCAATGGAAATGCCCGAGATGCAAATTTGAAACACAGCTTCTGCACCCCCTGCTTTATAACGACATGGAAAATGGTTTCATGGTCTATTATATTCCGAATACAAAAAGGGATATTCTCGTAGATGAAAAGATAGAAAGTGAATTTTCCGATTTGTCGGATATAAAAAAACGTCTTGTTTCAAATGTAAGCGAACTGAAAGAAAAAATAGCCCTGCTTGATGAAAATGCAGCTGACATGGCTATGGAACTGGCAAAACACGCTGTTGAAAGAATTGTGGAAAAGACCGCTAACAAAACTGTATATGAAGGCTATTTTCTTGAAATGAGTGAGGAGGAAAATACAGTCAGTTTTCAGTTTTTTGTGGGTGCGGAAAGGCGACCTTATATACAGACAACACGCCTTGAAGTATATAGGCGTTCTCTTGAAATAGTGCGTCGGTATTTCTCCGATATAAATTCAAGCGGATTTGTAAAAATAGACCGTGAGTGGTCAAAAGAGGCTTTCAAAATATATAAAAGCAAGCAGTAAAAAATCTTTGGGAGGAATGAAAAATGGTCATATTATCGGTTGACTACGGCAGAGTAAGGACAGGTGTTGCGGTATGCGACAGAAATGAGATCATAGCTTCTCCCGTTGAGGTCATAAAAGAAACGGATATGTCCGTACTTGCGGAGAAAATTTCGTATATCGCAAAGGAAAAAAAAGCTGAAATGATAGTGCTCGGACTTCCCAGAAACATGGACGGCACAGAGGGGGAAAGTGCGGAAAATGTACGCATTTTTTCGGAGATACTCAAAGAAAAAACAGGTCTTGAAGTTGCCCTGCATGATGAAAGGGGAACTACCGTTACCGCACACAGGTATTTGAACATGACCGACACAAGAGGCAAAAAAAGAAAAGCTGTCGTTGACAGCGTTGCAGCGGTCATTATATTGGAGGATTACATGAATTTCAGGAGGAATCATATATGAATTTTCTTCCGATACGAAAATTGACAATAGGGGAACTTTTTGTATCAATAGCGGGAGGAATAATGCTTTTTCTTTTGCCGAATGATGCGAAAAATCAAATCAATGATCTGTCCCTTGCATACAGCTATGTATTTATATTTTCGCTTGTCATATCCGTTGCACTGATTTTTACGATAAAAAAATATGAATCTCTCGGAATGGCTATGATGACAAATTCCATTATCACCGTTGCCAATTTCTTTATCTATATCATTAACGGGATATTGACAAAAGGAAAAGATTTCTGGGCAGTCATAACGGAATATCAGCTTGTTTCCATGTTTATATTATGGGTAGTGCCGTTTTTCCTTGCGGTAAGCATAAGGCTTATGAGAAACGGTCTTGCAGATACAAGCGATTCAAGAATGAGGTTTTCCCATTTTCTCCTGTTTGCGATAAGGTCGCTTATGATGATATATATACTTGTGATAGTATTCAGGAATTTGCTTCCGTACCGTCCGCATATGTCGGAGGAAAGAAATTTTGATATGCGTCTTTTCGGAATGATAGGGGACTGCCTAAACGGCACAAATGAAAACGGTATGATTTATCTTTTGTGGAACGGTCTGATACTTGCCCCGCTGAGTTTCAGCCTTATGATATTAAATCCCAAAATGAAGCTGTGGCACTTGACGATAATATGTTTTTCTACGGGAGTGACGTTTGAAATTATACAGTTTGCCCTTAATACAGGAATCGTATGTTCCGATGATGTATTTTTATATATGTTCGGGGGTGCGGTGGGATTTCTGCTGAAACGCCTTATCGACTTAATTCGTTCGGCAATCACTTCGGGGCAGGATAAATGTATGTTGAGTTTCAGCTATACTTTAAAATCCGATAATGCCCGTCAAAAGATAGATTTGAAAGAAGAATAAAAAATATCGGGGGAAAGCTGAAAAACGGCTTTCCCCCTGTAACTATTTCATATTTTTGGGCTGTTCTTTTGTATCTTCGTGAAAGTTATCTTTGATAAATGCACAACTCATAGGCTGTACCATCGGATAAAACTGTGACGGCAATACACGGTATTCCGTGTTGTAAGGCATATTGATTGGAATACCCTCACCGAATGTCATATTTTCATCAAGCGGATTTCTCTTTCTTATCATAAATTACACCTCGCTTGATTATTATTGTACAGATAATATTGAAATATTCAGTTTCGGGGGAAAAGGCTTTGAGTAAAAAAGTTGTTTTTATATGCTTATGCAGTGCGTTGGCAGGGGTTGTTATGTCATTTATATTTTCGTTTGACAGCCGAAGAAAAAAATATGCGGAATTTGACGGGGAAAAATACTCCGTTTCTGCAAAAAACATTGATGAACTGCGGAAAATTGCGGACAATTTCGGCATATCCGTAAGCTTTCCCGAAAAAGTCCGAAATATAAAAATACCTATGGAGTTCAATGAAGTTTATGAAGATTATAACAGGCTTCAATATGACATAGGAATGGATTTGGAGGAGTACAGGGGAGAGGAATGTATTCTTTATACGTTTGCGATAGATGAAGAAAAGGTTTTGAATATGATTTCATGGAACGGGCAGTTTATAGGAGGAGATATATCCGACAGGGATTTTTTGGGAAAAATCATATCTCTTTCAAGTAAATTTGCTTGACAGTGTTTTTTTGCTGTGATATTATATCTTTTGAAGAAGTTGGAGTTTGAAAAAAATTTCGTATAAGAAAAGGAGTCTGAAAGTGATGCTGTTGGACAGATTTTTGCCAAGAATAGAGTTTGATTCCTATGAGGATTTCAAAAAAAATTATAAAGTCAATGTGCCGGAAAATTTCAATTTCGGTTTTGATGTAGTAGATGAGTGGGCAAAACAAGACGAAAATAAAAAGGCTCTTGTATGGTGCAATGACCATGACGAAGAAAAAACGTTTACTTTCAGTGATATAAGCCGTCTTTCCAATCGTGCTGCCAATTATTTCAAATCGCTCGGCATAAAAAAAGGCGATGTAGTTATGCTTATTCTCCGCAGAAGATGGGAATATTGGATATGTGCGGTGGCTTTGCACAAGTTGGGAGCTGTGATGATACCCGGTACTTTGCAGCTGACAAAAAAAGATATAGTCTATCGTGCCAATGCCGCAAAAGCAAAGGCTGTAATATGCGTACATGACGATTTTGTGATAACGCAGGTGGAAAAATCCATTCCCGAACTTGAAACACTTCAATATCATATCGTTGTCGGTGAAAAACAGGAGGGCTGGCTGTATTTTGAAGATGAAATAGCAAAATTTCCCGATACGTTTGAACGCCCCACGGGTGATGAGGCTAATAAAAGCACGGATACAATGCTTGTATATTTCACATCGGGTACAACGGGAATGCCCAAAATGGTACAGCACAGCTTTTCACACCCTCTCGGACATATCGTAACAGCTAAATATTGGCATCAGGTGCAGGAAGATAAACTTCACATGAGTGTAACGGACTCGGGCTGGGCGAAATTCGGCTGGGGAAAAATATACGGTCAGTGGATATGCGGTGCAGTCATATTCGCCTATGACATGGATAAATTCATACCTGCCAAACTGCTTGAAAAAATGTCACAATATAAATTGACAACATTTTGTGCTCCGCCCACCATGTACAGATTTATGCTTTTGGAAGATGTCGCAAGCTATGACTTGTCATCTATACAGCACTGGACAACCGCAGGTGAGCCTCTTAATCCCGAAGTCAATTCAAAGTGGTTCAAGTTTACGGGACACAATATATATCAGGGTTTCGGTCAGACTGAGGGAACAGTTTTACTCGCAGATTTTCAATGGGACGATATAAAAATAGGCTCGACAGGCAAGCCGTCGCCTTTGTATGATATAAGACTGCTTGACAGTGAGGGAAAAGAAGTCGGTGTAGGTGAGGAAGGTTCTATATGTGTCATGGACGTAAAGAACAATCACCCGACAGGCTTGTTTACGGGATATTATCTCAATGAAGAAATGACGGAAGAAAAGCTTCTCGGCAAGTATTACAATACTTGTGACATGGCATGGCGTGACAGAGAGGGATATTATTGGTTTGTCGGCAGAAATGACGATGTTATCAAATGTTCGGGTTACAGAATAGGTCCTTTTGAAGTGGAAAGTGCATTGCTTGAACATGATGCGGTAGTTGAGTGTGCCATAACAGGTGTGCCCGACCCCGTGCGTGGACAGGTCGTAAAGGCTACGATAGTTCTTAAAAAGAATTATCAGCCGAGTGAGGAGCTTATAAAGGAACTTCAAAACCATGTTAAAAAATCCACAGCCCCCTATAAATATCCGAGAGTGATAGAGTTTGTTGACGAACTCCCGAAAACCATTGGCGGAAAAATCAAAAGGGCACAGATAAGACATGAAGATGAAGAAGCAGTTCGTGTAAAAGACCATTAAACAGAGTGGAGTTTGGAGAGTGGAGAGTGGAGCAGATTGCCCGCACCGCTCTCCATTTTCAATTTTCCACTTTCAATTTTCAATTTTTGGACTGTTTGCCTGTAATGTGTTCGGGAGTTATTTCCACCATGCAGAGAGCATTTTTGAATTTCTCTATTTCGGCAAGGTGTTCTTCTTCGGGAACGTCTGGGGAATACTTTTGGGAAAGCGTTCTGATTGAGTGAAAAATTTCGCTTTCATCTTCAAGAATTCTTGCGTGTCCAAACAGAATGACACTTTTATAGGCGGTTCTGAACTCACTTTGTATCACATTGTCCTGCCCGATAACGCAGAATGAAACTTTGTCATTATTCTTTATGCAGTCAAGTTTATAGCCCTGCCTTGCACAGTGAAAATAAACTTTGCCGTCACTGAAAACATAGCTTAACGGCACGGCATACGGATAATTGTCATCTCCACTGACGGCAAGCACTCCGGAACTGCTCTTTTCAAGTATTTCGATACATTCTTTTTCTGTAAGCTGCTGCTTTTTTCTTCTCATCTCTCTGAACATATAAAAATCTCCCTCTAATTTTTTTATATTATACAAGAATGTATTTTTATTGTCAATAAGATATAGAATTATAAAATAACAACCGAAAAAGTAACAATTTTGATATAAATGTTAAAAGTGCATATTATTTTTGGATAAAATTTGTGTATAGTTGATAATTTTTTAAAAAAATGTCTTTTTATAAGATTTTGGTGATAAAGAAATGTGATTTGGCACTTTTTTGAAGGTGAAAATTATTAAATACTCTTAATTTTTTTGGTGTATCATAGTATAATTAGTGGTAATGAAACTTGTTTACAAGGAAGTTTCAAAAAATTTTATACATTGTTTAGGAGGATTTACTACAATGAGAAAGTCAAAAGTTTTGAGTGTAGCTATGTCATCAGTATTGGTTGCTTCTGTTGCAGCTGCAGCAGCTATGAGTGTATCCGCTGCCGAAATCACAAAGTCAGCTGATATTCCGGAGCACAGCGTTGGTGCTACAGGCGGATTCAATGGTTGGGCAGAAGACGTTGCATTGACAGATGCAGACGGTGACGGTGTTTATGAAGGCTTGGTAGAAGTTGCTGAAGTAACAGACGAAATGATTACAGGCTGGAGCGTTGACGATAACGACACAGGCGAGAAATATCTTCAGTTCAAAATCCGTCTTGATGGTGAGTGGACAGACAGCTGGGGCAACTATGAGCCTTTGCATGACCGTACATGGAACAGCCAGTCAAACGTACCTGTAAAGGAAGCTGTTGTAGGTCAGCCTATCACATTCAAAGTATTCTTCGACATCAAAAATCCTGATCCTGCAGCTCTTGCAAATCCCGATTCCTATGCTGAAGAAGGCGATGATGACTTCAACTATCTCCATGTTTGGTATGAAGTTGTAAAATCAGAAGAGCCTTCAAAGGAAGAACCTTCAAAGGAAGAACCTTCAAAGGAAGAAGAATCTTCAACAGTAGAAGAGTCATCAACTACAACAACAGGCACAACTTCAACAGTAGCTTCTGAAACTTCAACAGACTCAACAGCTCCTGCAACAGGTGACGCTACATCTGCAGCTGCACTTGCTGCCGTTGTACTTGCATCTCTCGGCACAGCAGTTGTTATGACAAAGAAAGCTTCTGCTAAATAATTCTTTTTGGTATATCTCTTAAAAGCAGTTTTCGGCTGAATGGTTTTTTTACACCGTTCAGCCGTTTTTTTAATGCAGAATTCAGAATGCATAATGCATAATTAAATTGTGGAAGCAGGATGACTGATGACCGCAAAATAATTATGCATTATGCATTATGAATTATGAATTCCATAGAGGTTTAAGTCCCATGCAGGAATGTGGGGGTGTTGGCGGAGGTAGAGTTGATAATGGGGGTTTATCTCGTGGACAAGCAGGGGGAGAGTGAAAATATCCTCGCTTCTGTGATACAGTGCAAGATTTAATTTAGGCTTGTCACGCATGAGAGTTTCAATGCCGCCTTTGAGAGCCTGCAATTCAGCCCCCTCGACATCTGTTTTGATATATGAAACGGACTGTCTTTTGAAAAGGGTATCTATTTTTGTAACGGCAAGCCTTTGAGAGCCTGATGTTTTTACAGACGAGCCACGCCCCGTGGCATTTTCAAAATTCACATAGCCGTCACAATCCCAAATTCCCATGTTCCAAAGTTGAGTATTAGGAAAATTGCCTGCATAGTCTTTCAGTTTTTTATAAGTTTTGTTATCGGGTTCCAATGCGGTAATATGGCGGTAATGCCCGTTGGTATAGTGCAGAAATTCCTGTATGGTGTCGCCCCTGTATGCACCCAAATCAAGATAACTCTCATTTTCGCTCAAATCCAATATTTTAAAAATCTCGTCTTTGTCGGTGAAAATTTCGGTGAGATAATTTATTTTGCCTGTAAGCTTGAATTTTATCTCATTTTCAATGACTTTCTTTGAGAAATCATCTGCAAGAATGTCATGTACTTTTTGAAGTTCGTTTTTATGGCTTTCATAGAATTGTCTGTTAAAAATATTGTCGCCGTAAACGGGAACGTCGGGGGAGAGTATCGTATATTCTTTTGAAAGAGAGAGGATATGTTTGATAACGTCATCTCTTTGAGAGCCGAAAGCGGTTAATATAACAGAATTGTTTTTGTCGAACTCGGAGATTTTTTTGACAGTAAAGCCGTGAAAGGTCTGTCCTCTGACAAAATCGTCACTTGCGGTAATGCCGTGAAAGGTGATGTGAAGCCTTTCCAATTCGTGTATGATTTTATCTGCACCGTTGCCCATGCCGTAAATGATGATGTTTTTATTTGTATTCCCGAGATAGTCCCAGATGTCAAGCATTTTATCACCTCAAAAAAAATCCCCTGTTCCTTGCAAAGAACAGGGAATGGAATTTTTTTATGAACGCACGATGTCACGCCAATCAAGGTCGCCACGTTCCAAACCATGTATAAGGACTTCGCCTGTTGCAATGTTGGTTGCAACGGGGATATTGTGCATATCGCAAAGTCTGAGTATCTGCATATCATTGGGTTCGTGGGGCTTGGGATTGAGCGGATCTCTGAGGAAGATAAGCATATCAATTTCATTGAAAGCAATTCTTGCGGCAATCTGCTGGTCACCGCCCTGAGAACCGCTGAGAAATCTTGCAATTTGCAGACCTGTTGCCTCCGAAACCATTTTGCCTGTTGAGCCTGTTGCACAGAGATTGTGTCTGCTGAGTATGCCGCAGTAAGCTATGCAGAACTGCACCATCAATTCTTTTTTTGCGTCATGTGCTATCAAAGCTATGTTCATAATAATTTCCCCTCCTGAAATTACACAAATATATTCTAAAAAAGCGGAATATCAACTCCGTCAATTCTTGCGGCAATTCTGTCGAGTGCATAGAGAGCCTTTGTTTTTTCCCTCAAAGGCAGACCTCTCTGAAATGCAGATGAGAGAGTGTCATCTTCGGGAACTATCCCGAGAAGCCTTGCACCGACTTTGTCAATGACTTCATCAAGGTCACTGAAATATTTTTTATCAAAGAAATCCTTTTCGCTGAAACGGTTTATAATAAGCCTTATATTATTTCCGCCACATTCACGGCATTTTAAAAACACTCTGTTTCCGCAGCGTACAGAAAGAGGTTCGGGCTGAACTGTCACAGCCGTTTGAAAGTAACGTGAAAGGCTGTATGCAAGGCTGTCGGAATGACAGTCTGCAAGGATATAGTCATAGTCAAGCGTTTCAAGCAGGCTTTTCAAGGTATCGGCTGACACGGATATATTTTCCTGGGGTGCAGGCAAAACATAAAGACCGTCTGCAAAATCAGACGGATAGACCGCACTTCCGACCTTGCAGTTTCCCGAAAGAACGTCGCCCAAATCAAAAACAAGCCTGTCGGATATACCAAGCATCATGTCAATTTCTCTCATTCCAAAACCGCAGTCGGCTATCAATACGGATTTACCTCTTTTTGCAAGAGCCGTTCCAAGACCTGCCGTCACAAACGAGCCTCCCGAACCGCCCTTTGAAGATAAAATTACAGTCACTTTACCCATTTTCAAATACCTCTTTAATAAGCATATCACACAATTAAAATAAAGTCAAGAATTTTTTTTCATACATTTTCTATAAATACAAAAAAGCGTACAGCGTGGTGCTGTACGCTTTTGATATGAAGTTAAGCAAGGCTTTCGGACATTTTGGAAATGCTTACATAGGGAACTTCGTCAATTTCATAGGTCACATAGGTGACTGCATAGAGATTTTGATTTGCATGAGTGCTGTTCAGTGTAAGCGAGAAAGAATATTTTCCGCTTGTTGTTTTGAGAGCAGAGGCTTTTTTAACACCGTTGTTATATACATCATATTTTGTGATGTTGGTATCATCTGTGGAAAGTCTTGCAATACCTGCTTTAATGTTGGTTGCATTTTTGGGGAGATACCATTCACCCGAAAGAGTTGCTTTTGCATTGGAGCCTGCTTTTCTGCGGTTGGTGATGGAGGCTTTCATCTCACGGGGGAGAACAGCGAATTTTACCGACTTTGAGCCGATATAAGTACTGCCGTCTTTGGCGGTGATTGTAACGGTTGCAGTACCTGCATTTGTTGTATCACCGGAGTATTCAACAGTGTAGTCCTTGTCAAGTTCAAGCACTGTATTGGTTGCGGTATCGGTAACGGTCACTGTCGGCATATCTTGGTTTATAACAATGTCGTCAACAGCAATCTTTGCAACCTCTGCCAAATCGGGGAATGATACTTCTGCCGTTTCGATATAGGTAACGCCCTCATATTCTTTTTTTGCAGTATAAATGAACTGTTTATTATCGTAATCGGGTTCAAATGTAACGGTTGCGTCAACTGGGTCTCCGTTATTGAAAGTAACCGTTGCGGTTTTTTTGTCGTCAGCCCATGTGAATTCATACTCGACAGGAGCATAACGGGCACCTTTTAACTCTATTGATTTTCCTGATGTTCCGGTTATTCTTGTTATCATCCACACATTATGAGTGCTGTCAGCCGAGCTATAACCTTTATCCAACGGTGTAGCTGAACCGTTAGTATATGTAACAAAATCAAGATCGGGTTCGATAACTCGTCTGGTGGAGTTCGAAACAGGACCGCCACTACTTATATAAGTCTCCCCGTTATTGTTATTACGAATGCCGGAAATGCTGAACTGGCTGTATCCTGCCGTATAGAGATCAATATCTTCTATGGGCATGATATAATCACCGACTTTTGCGGAAGCCATCTCTTCCTGAGTTGTGATAATAGAAAGCTCTGTTACATTCATATTACCCGTCACAACGGAAACTTCATATATATATCTGCCGTCTTTGATTGTCTTGTAAGAGTTGTGGAAAACGGCAACCGAACCGTCACTGTTAATTGTGCTGACAGGTTTTTCCGAGCTGATAGTGACATTGGAGAGAATATCCACATAGTAAGTATTGTCGTTTTGTGACTTTATAACGTCTGTGTTGACGATTTCGACACCTTCGGGAAGTGTAAGACTGAAAGTCTGACCTGCGGGATAGACATAAATATCGCTTTCAAGGTTTTGTGTAAGACGGTATTCATAATAATCATTGTCATATTTGACAGGGGTAAACAAACTATTGATTTTTGTGCCGTCAGCTTTATAGACATCAACTGCCATTTCTGCCGATTGAGCTTTGGCACGTATATAAGTACCTCTCACATAAGTTGGGGAAGTAAAGCGGTTGTAATTTAAAGAAGAATAGGAATTGGTGTATTTGGATATACCCGTATATCCTCCGAAATAGATATATGACGGGCAGTAGCTTGTAACTTTGCCTTTGAAAGCAGAGGTGTCATAGGAAACAACGGCGGATTCCGACAGAATACTTCTTACTTCATAGACGTATGAATTGAAAGAAGTATTCTGCATAGCGTGAACGGTGTTGGGGAATGCGAGAGGCTGGGTTGATTCAATGGAAAATTCCCATGTAACCGTTACTTTGCCGTTGGCATTCAAAGGAACTTCATTGCCGTCAGCGTCCTTTATGGAAACAAGGCTGTCCGATACAGCCGAAAGATCCATTTCACAATGATCTTTGTCGTCCTTGTAAATGATTTCAAATTTAAAGGGCTTGTCGCTTGTGCCGTCACCTGCCGTACATCTGAAACCAAGCACTTCTTTTGTATTCCTGTAAACTTCATCTCCCAATTGTATGGAAGTAGGAGAGAATATCCAAAAGAAATTACCACTGCTTGAGATATACGTCGGCTGGGAAATTACGGTATTGTAATTAAAAGAGCCTTTGGAATTATATATATTGTTGATCCAAAGGTATTTTGCACCGTTTGTGCTGAACGTGTCGCCGATATAGTATTCCGCACCGACTGCCAGTTCTTTTTCAAACACGGCGGTATAAGTTGTATCGGCTGTTACGTTGGAAAGTACAGTGCCATTGGCATAAAATGTACCGTTGTCATCTTTCCAGCCTGCAAAAACATAGCCGTCTTTTGCAGGAGTTTCGCCGTCATAGGTCGGGGTTGTGCCGTAGGAAACATTTGTGTCTGTTTCAAGGACTGTGCCGTCCTCGTTAAGCCATGTTACCGTGTATCCACTTGCTGTCAGATAGCCGGGGTTGCTTGTACCGCCGTCAATGCGTGCATAGGTCTTGTCTATGGTATTGGCGTTGTATGTCGTTCCCTTACCGCCGACAAGAGCAGTACAGCCACCGAACATACTACTGGAATCTTTTAAATCTACTTTATCGGTATTCCAGTCGTTGCCAACTATGATAGTTTCAAGCTTCTTACAGTAGTAGAACATACCGTACATACTCGTAACATTGGAGGTATTCCAACCACTCAAATCAAGTGAGGTAAGGCTCGTACAGTAATTGAACATAGACTCCATAATACTAAAATTGGAAGTATTCCAACCGCTCAAATTAAGTGAGGTAAGGCTCATACAGTACGAGAACATATTATCTATCCGGGTGGTAGCACTTGTATCAAGGTTGGACAAGTCCATTGTAGTCACTTTTGTCATTTTATAG
>ONIF01000084.1 GCA_900317795.1 uncultured Eubacteriales bacterium
TTCACTCACATTTAGTCATCAATACCACACACTCAACATGAGGGGTACGTGGAAACAAGTCAACAGGTATAGCTTTTTGTACGGAATAGCTCCTCTCTGAAAAAAGTTTTACATCTCGTGCGAGCGTTGCAGGGTCGCATGATACATATACCACTCTTTTAGGCGACATTTCCGAAATGGTATCAATCAGACTGCTTTCACAGCCCTTTCTTGGAGGGTCAAGAATGATACAGTCGGGCTTTATATTACGTTTTCGGAGAGTTTCGGCAGCTTTTGCAGCGTCTGCACAGATAAACTCTGCATTTGAAATATCGTTTAATACAGCATTGTTTTTGGCATCTTCAACAGCCTGGGGAATTATCTCCACACCTATCAGATTTTTTACATAATTTGCCATTGTCAAGCCTATTGTGCCTGTACCGCAGTACATATCAAGCAGGATTTCATTTTTGTTTAAATCCGCAAATTCAGCAGCTTTTTGATAGAGTTTTTCGGCTTGTGTACGATTTACCTGATAGAACGACAGAGGAGAAATTCTGAATTTCATGTCACACAAAATATCTGTAATATAGCCGTCACCGTAGAGAGTACGGCATTTTTTGCCTGTAATGACATTTGTTTTGTCTGTATTGGTGTTGAGAACGATACTTTTTAAATTCGGCAGGCTTTCGGAAAGCATTTGCACAAGCTGTTTTTCCTTGCGGAGTTCGTTTGCGTTTGCAACAATACAGACCATCAATTCATTTGTTTTTTCGGCATGACGTAAATAAAGATGTCGGAGAATGCCCGAATGGGTTTTCTCGTCATAGACGGAAATGTGATTTTGATTAGCCCATTCCAGAAAAATTTTTATGGCAGGCGAAAAAGCCCTTGACTGCAATTTACAGTCATCAAGAGGAATGACACGGTGGCTTCTCGGGGCAAAAAAACCTGTTTTTATATTACCGTCACTGTCGAGGGTAATAGGAAGCTGTGCTTTATTCCTGTAAAAATTGCTTTCATCTGCACCGATAATTTTACCTATAAGAGAGCCGTCAATACCGCCTATTCTTGTAAGAGCGTCATAAACACGTTTTTGCTTGAAATCAAGTTCGGATTGATAGGTAATATGGCGGAACGTACAGCCTCCGCATTGATTGAAAATATTGCAGTCGGGAGAAATTCTGTTGGGAGAGGGGGAGAGGATAGTTTCAATTTTGCCGAAAGCATAGTTTTTGGCAGATTTCAGAATTTTAACTTCAGCCTTATCACCTACGGCAGATGACGGTACAAAAACTGCAAAGCCGTCTATTTTGCAGACACCGCTGCCCTCCGTGGTATAATCAATAATTTCTGTGGGATATATGTCATTTTTTTTAAGCGGCATTTTCATCAACTCCATTCCAATTCTTTCATCAAAATCTCAATTACACGGCATTCTCTTTCCGACATGGTTTCAAATTGAAAATGTTCCTGTTTTTTGCCGTGATGGTGAGTGCGGTTTACAGTGAGAACCGTTTCGGGCGATACCCATTCAAGCGTAAATTTTTCTTCATCTTCATATTGGTCAAGCGACTGTGCATATACGGTATCTTCGGCACTGCAAAGATAATAATAATTGTCCTGTATGAAAATATCTTCAAAATCGCCCTTTTCGATACGATGTACAAGACCGTATTCACGGACAGAATCGGGAATGACTTTCAGACCGCTTTCCTCCATGACTTCACGGATAAGCGTATCAATGTGATTTTCACTGTTTTCAATGCCCCCTCCGGGAAATTTGTAATAATCGTATGTAAGGCTGTGTATCATGGCAAGTTTGTTATTTTTAATAATAATGCCACGCACAGACGGTCTTTTTGTAAAAGTGCCGTCTTTTTTGTAGTTTTTCCTGTCGATTTCAAAAAGTAATCTCATCAATATTTTCCTCCATTAAAAAATGTCAGTCCGTGAAGTAAAACGGGACTGACAAATTTTTTTGTAATCAGTCATTTCAGTACTGCAAAAAATGTCATGAACATGATTTTTATATCATAGAAAAAGTTAAATTTGCTGATATATTCAAGATTGAATTTCATTTTTTGCGGAAGAACTTCATTTACATAAACGTCATCGGGATTTTCCGCACCGTCAAGAAGTTTCTCCTCATCTTTAAATTTGATACTTGCAAGGGAGGTTATTCCCGCAGGCATTAAAAGCGTGGCAAGCATTTCATCTGTGTATCTGTCAACATATCTTTCGACTTCGGGGCGTGTGCCGACAAATGACATATCCCCTTTGAGAACGTTGAAAAGCTGTGGGAGTTCGTCTAAACGGCATTTTCTGAGAAATTTGCCTGCTTTGGTGACACGGCTGTCATTCTGTACAGTGACCTGTGTACCGAGTTTTTCGGCATTGGAAACCATTGTACGAAATTTGAATATATAAAATACTCTGCCGTAGGTCGTGACACGCCTTTGACGAAAAAAAACTTTTCCCTTTGAGTCGCATTTTATCCATACTGCGATTATCAGCATAAAGGGGAGGGCTATTATTGTTAAAATCAAGCCTATGATTATATCGAAGATTCTTTTTAAAACAAGGCTTGCTGTTTTTTTGCGGAGTGTTTCATAATACGGTTTAATACTGTCATTTTGGAATTTTTCGGGTAGATTTTCCCATTTTTTCATTAAAAATCAATCCTCACTTTTGGCAGCGGCTTTGACTTTGACGGTAACAGGCTTTTTGTCGGAAACAGCGGACTGTTTGTTTTTAAGTTCCTCTCTTGCAACGGCAAGCATGAGTTTAATACGGTTTTCCTGATTGACACGAGGTGCACCCGGATCATAGTCTATTGCAACAATATTCGCCTTGCTGTGTTTCTGCTTTATCTGGCGTATCATGCCTTTGCCGTTGATGTGATTTGGCAGACACCCGAAAGGCTGTGTACACACGATATTTTCAAAACCGCTTTCCACAAGTTCAAGCATTTCGCCTGTGAGAAGCCAACCTTCACCCATTTTACTGCCGTAACCTACAACGCCCTTTACAAGAGATTTTGTATGCTCATATTTGGTAATGGGCGTAAAGCCGTATTTTATCTGGCTGTTGACAACCATTTGTTCCAACTCTTTGAGATAGTTAAGAAGTTTTTCAACGACAATATATTTAGCCTTGCTGCCCCCATAAAGCTTGTAATCTTCAAGCCTGTTGTCAATCTTGAACATCATAAAGCCCATCATTCCCGGCATATTCACTTCACAGCCCTGCTCGTACAAAAACTGTTCCAAGTTATTATTCCCAAGACTTGAATATTTTACATATATTTCTCCGACAATTCCGACTTTTATTTTAGGGGTTTTCTTTATTTTGATTTTGGAGTAGTCCTCTGCAATTTCGTCAAGGATTTGTGCAATTTCTTTTCTGCGGAAACCGTGACCGCCTGCAAGAATTTCAGTCAATTTCTGTGTCCACTCCGCAACGAGTTTGGCACTGTCGCCTTTGGTGATTTCATAGGGCTTGACTTGATTGTCAAGGCTCATAAGCATATCACCGTAGATCAATCCTGCGGCAAGCCGTCTTATCATGGGTATGGTAAGATGAAAGCCGCTGTTTTTTTCAAGTCCCGACAAATTCAGAGATATAACGGGAACTTGTTCAAAGCCTGCTTTTACAAGTGCTTTTCTGAGAAGATGAATATAATTGGAGGCACGACAGCCGCCGCCCGTCTGGGTTATCATAAGGGCAGTCTTGTTGACATCATATTTGCCGCTTTGGAGAGCCTGTATAAACTGACCGATAACGAGCAAGGCAGGATAACAAGTATCATTATGAACGTATTTCAAGCCGACTTGTGCAATTTCGGGACCTTCCGTTTCGAGCAATACCACTTTATATCCGTAATGCACGAATACATTTTTTAATATATTAAAGTGTATTTTTGCCATCATGGGAAGAAGAATGGTATATTCTTCTTTCATTTCCTTTGTAAAAAGCAGTCTGCCTGTTTTGTCATACATCAATTTCGCCATTACTTGTCAATCCTTTCTTCTTAATTGCACATTGCTAATTGCTAATTGCTAATTGTCGCCAGTAGGCTTCTCAGGCGGATTTTCACTGCACCGAGATTTGTAATTTCGTCAATTTTTATCTGAGTATAGATTTTGCCGTGATGTTCGAGAATGGCACGGACTTCATCGGTTGTAATTGCGTCAACACCGCACCCGAATGAAACAAGCTGAACTAAATTCATGTTGGGGTGTTTGCTGACATATTCGGCAGCGGCATACATTCTGGAATGGTAAGTCCACTGGTTCAGCACGTCTGTATGAATTTTTTCATGTACTTTACAGCTTACTACATCTTCGGAAATCAGTGCCACGTTAAAGCTTGTAATCAGCTTGTCAATGCCGTGATTGATTTCGGGGTCCGCATGGTAGGGGCGACCTGCAAGCACAATAATTTGTTTGCCCTGTTCCTCTGCACGCTTGATAATTTCGTCACCGTAATCACGGATTTTTTGCAGATAGCTTTCATATTCGCTGTAAGCAGCTTTTGCAGCGGCTTTCACTTCTTTCAGGGAAATGCCGTCAAAGTAATTTTTGAATTGTTCATATATTTTTTTAGGGAAATCTTTTGGGCGGTGAATGCCCACAAATTCATGGAACAGTTTCACGCCCTCAATATCTTTTGCATAAGAATAAATTACTTCGGGATAGTATGCGACAACGGGACAATTATAGTGATTATCGCCTAAATCTTCATCAAAGTTGTAGGACATACAGGGATAAAAAATATTTGTAATGCCGTTGTCAATCAGCCACTGCACATGACCGTGCATGAGTTTGGCAGGGAAGCAGACGGTATCTGACGGAATGGTCTGCTGACCGTGAAGATATAATTTTCTGTTGGAGAACGGGGAAGTGATGACTTCAAAACCGAGTTCCGTTAAAAACGTATGCCAGAAAGGAAGTAATTCAAACATATTCAAGCCGAGAGGGATACCGATTTTTCCACGACTGCCCTGTTTAGGCGTATAGCTTTTTAAAAGCTGTAATTTATATTGATATATATTAAAACTTTCATCGGGGGATTTCTTTGTAACAGGTTTCTCACAGCGGTTTCCTGCAATAAATTTTCTGCCGTCGCTGAATGTATTCACGGTAAGGCGGCAATTATTGCTGCACCCTCCGCAGTTGATGGATTTGATTTCATGGACAAATTCGGAAAGCTGTTTTGTAGTGAGTATGGTAGATTTTTGGTTAGGCTGAGATTTTGATTTTGCGTAGAGTGCCGCACCGTATGCACCCATTAAGCCCGAAATTTCGGGGCGGATAACATTTGTACCCATTTCCTGTTCAAATGCACGCAGTACAGCATCATTTAAGAAAGTGCCGCCCTGCACGACAATTTTTTTACCGAGTTCACGGGGGCTTGCCACACGGATAACTTTATAAAGGGCATTTTTGACAACGCTTAGACACAGTCCCGCTGAAATATCTTCAATGGTAGCACCGTCTTTTTGAGCCTGTTTCACGGAGGAATTCATAAATACCGTACATCTTGAGCCTAAATCGACAGGCTGTTTGGCAAGTAGTCCGAGTTTGGAAAATTCTTCGGAGGAGTAGCCGAGAGCATTGGCAAAAGTCTGTAAAAACGAGCCGCAGCCCGATGAACAAGCCTCATTTAAAAATATGTTGTCGATTGTACCGCCACGAATTTTAAAGCATTTAATATCTTGACCGCCTATATCTATGACAAACTCCACATCTGACATAAAGCTTTTTGCAGCGGTGAGATGTGCAATCGTTTCGACAATTCCGCAGTCAACGCTGAATGCATTTTTAATAATTTCCTCACCGTAGCCCGTCACGGCAGACGAAGTTATTTTTACATCGGGATTGATTTCATAGATGTGTTCAAGAAAGTTTTTTACGATGGGAACAGGATTTCCGCTGTTGGAGAGATATTCGGAATAAAGCAAAGTGCCGTCATCGGATATGACAACACCCTTTACAGTTGTAGAGCCTGCATCTATGCCTAAATATACATCTCCACGGAAATTTTTCAAGTCGCCTTTTTTAACGGTAGCTTTGGAATGTCTTTTTCTAAACTCATCAAGTTCGGCTTGATTTCTGAAAAGGGGTTTGTTAAAAGCAAAATTTCCCGTACCTCTGTAAACCTCGACTTTTTCAATCGCTTTATCAAGGTCGGCATTTTTTTCCGCACACAAAGCCGCACCGAGTGCAACATAATAAAGGGAATTTTCGGGACAAATGCCCTTTGTTTTAAGAGCCTTGTCAAATCCTGCTCGAAGTTGGGGGATAAAAGTGAGAGGTCCTCCTAAATATACGATATTGCCTTTAATTTCACGACCTTGTGCAAGTCCTGCAATGGTCTGATTAACGACAGCCATGAAAATACTTGCGGCAATATCGGTTTTTTTTGCCCCTTGATTTAAAAGGGGCTGAATATCGGTTTTGGCAAAAACTCCGCAGCGTGAAGCGATGGTATAAGTTTTTTCATGGTGTTGTGCAAGTTCGTTAAGCTGTTCGATAGGCACATTTAAAAGAGTAGCCATCTGGTCTATAAAAGCCCCTGTACCGCCTGCACATGAGCCGTTCATTCTGACCTCCATACTGCCCGACAAAAACAAAATTTTTGCATCTTCTCCGCCAAGTTCTATAACGACATCTGTATTTGGTATAAAATGATTTGCAGCAACTCTTGTTGCATAGACTTCCTGTATAAAATCAATGCCGCACGCATCGGCAATACCCATTCCTGCCGAACCCGACATTGCAATGACAGCATTTTCCGTATTTTTTACCTGCTTTTTCACTCTTTGAAGCAGTTCGGATATTTTTTCGGTAATCTGTGAAAAATGTCTTTCATAAGTTTTGTACAGGATATTGTTATCTTCGTCAAGAACAACACATTTAACGGTTGTCGAGCCAATATCAAGACCTATCCTCACCATCAGAACACACCCTTTTTGATACACACTATAATTTCTTCTTACTTAAAGTACTATTATACATTAAAAGAAAAGCAAAAAAGTTCTTTAAAAGAATTATAAGTTAGAAATAAAATGTAATTTTTGGCGATATGTACAATAGAAAGTTCGACAATATGTATAGAAATTTCAATGAAAATTTTATTTGACAAACATTGAAATATGGTTTAGAATATGAATGTAATCTATTTTGCAGAGGTGTTTTGGGTTGGTAAAAATAATTTTGGGCGTAGAAGGTATGATGTGCGGAATGTGTGAAGCACACATGAATGATGCTGTAAGAAATCACTTTAAAGTGAAAATGGTTTCCGCCTCTCATAAAAACAATTCTGTCGAGATAATTGCAGAAAATGATATTTCAAGAGATGAACTTGAAAAAGTAGTGGAACAAACAGGATATAAACTTGTTTCTTACGATTCTGAACCATACGAAAAGAAAAAGGGATTTCTGTTTTTTTAAAAAAACGTGATTTGTTTTTTTCATGTTTTCCTCCTTTCATGCCGACAGTCTGCTTTTTGGATATTTGCAGGACTGTCGGTATATTTTTTTGTTAAATTTTTGTAAATTTTGAAAAACCTCTTGACAATTATTTGGACATGATATATAATGTTGGCAGATAAACCGATGACGAAGTGTAAGTAGGCTTTGAGAAT